>JACPGD010000126.1 GCA_016182645.1 Candidatus Hydrogenedentota bacterium
CTGTTCGGCAAGACCGTCACTTTCACCGGCGGCGGCGGCGCCACGGCGACGGTCACCGGCAAAGGCAATGCGCCGGCGATAAGCGTCTCGCCCGCTTCGCGCAGTTTCGGGACGGTCGCTGTAGGCTCGTGCGCGACGCGCGCGTTCCTGGTGACGAACGTGGGTACGGGCACGCTGATTGGTACGGCCAGTGTTCCGCTACCATTTACGGCGACGACGAATGCATCGTATTCGCTGACCGCGGGCCAGAGTGTGTGGGTGTCCGTGGAGTTCTGCCCGGCGGTAACGGGTACACGCAACAGGACGGTGACCTTTAGCGGCGGCGCCGGGGCCACGACAACGGTCACCGGTACAGGGATCTAGCCGCTGCCCGGGAAGCCCAGGCGCTTCTTGGAAGCGTTGACCACTGGGTAACCAGTGTTGCTTGGAGACGACGCGACGGAAATGGGTTCCGTGCAGCCGGCCGTCTCCCGTCGTGTAAATGATCCGAAGCGCAACCGCTCCAGCATTCCTGCTGGAGCGGCTCTTTTTTCGCCGGTGATCCTACATTCGGCAGTTGAACTGAACTCAGACTCGAGGGTGGCAGCTTTCAAGGCTGCAAACTTACGCGGCTCACCCCATTGGAGAGGGCAGCCTTAAGCGCGGGACACAAGTCTGACCTGTGTGAACTCCAGTCGTCGTCGCGCTTAAAGCTGCCACCCATGTTTCAAGAATGTGTTCCAATTGTCAGAATTAGGTTGATTCCCCTCGTGTTGCACCTGGGGTCAGGCGCGGGACACGAATTTTCTTTTTGGGCGGGATTCCAGTATTCTAAGGCGTTGGGCAGCATCGGGCATGGCGTGATCCGGTGGCCCATCTCTCAAGGCGTGTGAACAGGGCAATTCCGATTTGGCCGGGCATTGCTTTTCCATTGAGGAGAATAGTGTCATGCAATTAACCAGCAAATTGTTTTCAATGATTCTTGTGCCGGGGTTGGCCATGGCGAGCGTGGCGCAGCAGTCAGCCGCGCAGGAAACGGCGCCGGGCAGCGTGTTTGCCACCGTGATCCGCCCCCTTCTCGAAGCGCGCTGCGTGGAATGCCACGGGGCAGAGAAACAGGAAGGGCACTTGCGCCTGGATACGCGGGAAGCGGCGCTGTCCGCGGGCGATACCGGATACGCCGCGGTGATTCCCGGCAATGCGACCTTCAGCAATCTTGTCAAACGGATCACCCTGCCTCCAGAGCATGCCGATGTCATGCCGCCCAAGGAAAAGGGCACGCTGACGGCGGAAGAGATCCTCGCGCTCGTGCACTGGATTAACCGGGGCGCGGAGTGGGACACCGTGACACTCGCGGCGAAAGCCCCGGCGGCGGCCCCGGCCCCCGCACCTGCCCCGGCGGAGCCTGCGCCTGCCCCGGCGCCCGCGCCGGTGGAGCCTGCGCCGGCGCCCGCGGTACCGGCGGCCGCGCCGGCGGGCGGCGTCGATTTTGCGCGAGACATTGTGCCGATTCTGGCGGCGCGCTGTTTCGAGTGTCATGGGCCTGAGAAACAAAAGGGTGAGTTGCGGCTGGATTCGAAGGAGACCTTCCTGAAGGGTGGCGAGAACGGCCCGATCGTGGTGGCGGGGAAGGCGGGCGAAAGCACGATGTGCAAACTGATTTCCTTGCCCGCCGGGGATGCGGACATCATGCCGGCCAAGGGCGATCCGCTGTCCAAAGAGCAAATCACGATGATCGCGCAGTGGATTACGGAAGGGGCAAACTTCGGCGCGTGGACCGTGTTCGCCGTGGAGACGAAGGAACCCGCCAACCTGCTCGAGAAGCTGGCGCAAGACGTACAGCCCGCCCCGGCGGAGAAGCTGGCGAAGTTGCAAGAACAGGGCGCGGTCGCGATGCAGTTGGGCCAGACCAGCCCGCTGGTGCGCGTGGACTTCCAATTGGCGGGCGAGCAGGTGAAAGACGAAGCGCTACCTCAACTGGCGGAGATCGCGGACCAATTGACGTGGCTCAATCTCGCGAACACGGCGATTACGGACGCTGGGCTGGCCAGCCTGGCACCCTTGAAGAAACTGACCAGCCTGCACCTGGAAAAGACGAAGATCACGGACGCCGGCTTGCAACAATTGTGCACGCTCGAGAACTTGCAGTATTTGAACCTGTACGGCACGGCCGTGACGGACGCGGGGCTCGAACCGCTGAAGGGCCTGAAGAACCTGCGTCGGCTGTATGTCTGGCAGACGCAGGTCACCGCGCAAGGTGCGGACGGGTTGAAGCAGGCGATTCCGGGGCTGGATGTGAACCTCGGCGCGGAGTTGCAGTTGGCCGTCGCGCCGGCTCCCGCGGCGGAAGCGCCCAAGGTGGTGCTGGCGGTGTTCTTCGATAAGGAGGGCTGCTGCGCCAAGGCAGCGGCTGAGGGAAAAGAATGCGATCACCCGTGTTGCGTGGAGGCGCGGGCGAAAGGTGAAGTCTGCGCGAAGTGCAATCCGGGTGCGCAGCCGAAGCAGCAATTGGCGGCGAAGTTCGACAAGGACGCCTGCTGCGCGAAGGCGCTGGCCGAGGGCAAGGAATGTGATCATCCCTGCTGCGTTGAGGCGCGCGCGAAGAGTGAAGTGTGCACAAAGTGCAATCCGGGCGCGGTCCAACCGGCCGCCGCGCCGGCGGAGACGCCCGCGCCGGCCGTCGTGCTGGCCGTGGACGCGGAAAGCTGCTGCGGCAAGGCCAAGGCCGAAGGGAAAGCGTGCGACCATCCGTGCTGCGTGGAAGCGGCGGCCAAGAATGCCGTGTGCTTCAAGTGCAATCCCAATGCGGGCAAGACGGCCGCGTTGGCCAAAGGCCTGAAGGAGAACAGTTGCTGCTTCACGGCGCTTCTGGGCGCGAAAGCCTGTGATCATCCGTGTTGCGTCGAGGCAGAGGCCGCCGGAAAAATCTGCGAGAAGTGCAATCCAAAAGCGGCTTGAGGAGGGGGACGGTGGACGGGCACGGACTGACACGGACCGACACGGACCGACACGGAGGAAGAGGTGGGGCGTGGCGCGCCGGCACCACCCTCAAGCGAAGCTGCTTGAGGGTGCCACCCGGGCTGTGGGTGGTGCTGGCCGTTGCGCTTTCCGTGGGCGCGTGGGGAGAGGAGGGAGCGCCGCTCACCTTTAATAAGGACGTGCGGCCAATACTCTCCGACAAGTGTTTTCTCTGTCATGGGCCCGACAAGAACCAGCGCAAGGCGGACCTGCGTCTGGACGTGGCGGCATCGGCCTTTGCGGTGCGGGACGGACGCGTGGCGATTGCGGCGGGCAAGCCGGAAGCCAGTGAATTGGTCCGCCGGATCTCTTCGGGTGATCCGGAGGAGCAGATGCCACCGCCGGATTCAGGCCGCAGCCTGAACGAGCGGGAGAAAGCCACGCTGGCCGAGTGGGTCAGGCAAGGGGCCGAGTACCAGCCGCACTGGGCATACATCCTGCCGGCGCGCCCAGAGTTGCCCGCGGTGCAGCACGCGGAGTGGCCGAGGAACCCCATTGACCACTTTGTGCTCGCGCGGCTGGAGCGGGAAGGGATCGAGGCCTCGCCCGAGGCCGATCCGGTCTCCCTGCTGCGACGCCTGAGTTTTGACCTCCTGGGATTGCCGCCGGACGAATTGGAAGTGAGCACGTTCCTGACTGACACGTCGCCCGGCGCGTATGAACGGCTCGTGGACCGCCTGCTGGCTTCTCCGCACTTCGGTGAGCGCATGGCCGTAGGCTGGCTGGACTTGGTGCGGTATGCGGACACAAACGGGTATCACGGCGACGAACACCGCAGCGTCTGGCCCTATCGCGACTATGTCATCAACGCATTCAACACAAATAAGTCCTACGACCAGTTCACGCGCGAACAGTTGGGCGGCGACCTGATGCCGGACGCCACGCGCGACCAAAAAGTGGCGGCGACCTACAACCGGCTCAACCAGCTCACGGCGGAAGGCGGCGCGCAGGCCAAGGAATACCTGGCCAAGTATGCGGCGGACCGTGTGCGGACGTTTGCGGGGACATGGCTGGGCGCCACGATGGGCTGCGCCGAATGCCACGATCACAAGTTTGATCCTTTCACCATGCGCGACTTCTACAGCCTGGAAGCGTTCTTCGCGGACATCCAGGAGCGCGGCGTCTACGGCGCGGGTGAACGCTGGGATCCCTTGTTGATGTTGCCCACGGAGGAGCAAACGCGCGAGCTGACCCAACTCGATCAGGAAATGGCGCAACTGCAAACGGCGTTGGATGCACCCACGGAGAGTCTGGCCGCGGCGCAGGCGCCCTGGGAGCAGGCGATCCTGAAAGAACTCGCGGGAGAAAGCAGTGCCTGGAGCAACGTCCAGCCAAAGACAGTATGTTCCGCGAATGGCGCCACGCTGACGGTGCTGGAAGATGCGAGCGTGCTGGCTTCGGGCGCGAATCCAGAGCGGGAGATCTACGACGTGATGTTGCCGGCGGCGGCGGGCGCCACTGCGCTGCGGCTGGAGGCCCTGCAACACGCGAGTCTTGGCGATGGCTTGTCGCGCGGCAATGGGAATTTCGTATTGACGGAAGTGGAAGTGACGGCCGGCGGCGCGCCCGTGGCGCTGGTACGCGCGGCGGCGGATTACGAGCAGGAAAAGTTCCCGATTAGCGCCGCGATTGACGGCAAGGCTGACACCGGTTGGGCCGTGGACGGGCACACAAAACGGGGCGCGGGCCATCAGGCCGTATTCGCGTTCGACAAGCCGCTCGAGGCGCCGGGGGAGGAGGCGCTCCGGGTCAGACTCCACTTTGAATCGGGATTTGCCCAGCATGCCATTGGCTGTTTCCGGATCAGTCTCACGCGCGAAGTCAAGCCCGAGCTTCCGGCGGCGCAACGCCTGCCGCAAGAGGTCATTGGCGCCTTGCAGGCCGCCCCGGACACACGCGCCGCCGAACAGCGCGAGGCGCTGGCGAAGTACTACCGCACCATCGCGCCGGAACTCGACAGCGTACGCGCGGCATTGGAGACGAAGCGCCAGCGCAAGCAGCAAGTGGAACAAGATATCCCTTTTACGCTGGCCACCGTGAGTGTCGAGCCGCGCGAGATTCGCCTGCTGCCGCGTGGCAATTGGCTGGATGAATCCGGCGAACCCATGCAACCGGCGGCCCCGGCGTTTCTTACGACGGCGCCGGAGCAGGGGCGCCGGACAAACCGGCTTGACCTGGCGGAGTGGGTGGTATCGCCGGACAACCCGCTGACCGCGCGGGTGTTTGTGAACCGGCTCTGGGCGCACCGGAACTCCTGGACTGGCTGGCGGTGGAATTCCAGGAGAGCGGCTGGGACATCAAGCACCTGGTGAAGCTGATGGTGAGTTCCGCCGTCTACCGTCAGTCCTCCGCGCCGCGCAAGGATCTGGAGGACCGCGACCCTTACAACCGTTTACTGGCGCGCCAGACTCGGTTCCGGCTGGAAGCCGAATTCGTCCGGGACAATGCGCTGGCAGTGAGCGGGCTGTTGTCGCCGAAAATTGGCGGGCGCAGCGTGTTTCCCTATCAACCCGATGGCTACTGGGACAACTGCAACACGTTTACTGGCCCGCTCATTTACACCACCGATCAGGGCGAGGACCAGTATCGCCGCGGGTTGTACACCTACTGGAAACGCAGTTTCTTGCATCCGAGTATGCTGGCATTTGACGCGCCGACGCGCGAAGAGTGCACGGCGGTGCGCGTAAATTCGAACACGCCGTTGCAGGCATTGACGCTGTTGAATGATCCAACCTACGTGGAAGCAGCGCGCGTCTTCGCGCTCCGGATCTGGCGGGAAGGCGGCGCGGAAGTGAGCGACCGGATTGCCTGGGCCTATCGTCAGACGCTCTCGCGCGCGCCCAACGATCAGGAAAGCCTGGTGCTGGCCAACCTCTATGCGAAGCACCGCTCTGAATTCGCGGCTGACCCCCACGCCGCCGAATCCTTCGACCAAATCGGCCAAGCCGCCCTGCCTGCCGACATCGCCCCGGCGGAACTCGCTGCCTGGACCTCCATCGCTCGTGTTATATTGAATCTGCACGAGACGATTACGAGGAGTTAGGAGCCATGCGTACCTTGGAAGAATCGCCGGCACTGACGCGGGATTACGGAAAGGTCGCTTCCGATGTGAAGCACCGTCTGTTGGAGGAACTGCCGGGCGCGGAAGTAATTCTCTACGGCAGTGTCTCTCGCGGTGAAGAGGACGAGGACTCGGACATCGATCTCCTGGTACTAACGCCGTCCGAGGTTCATTGGCAAGAGCAGTGGCGCATCCGTGGTCTTTTCACTGATTTGAGCATCGAGTCTGATTTGCTGATCTCCTTTCAATTCATGACAAAGACGTTCTGGGAGGAGCACCCCAATATGCCGTTCATCCAGGAGGTGAGGCAGGACGGTGTCGTAATTTGAACCGGCCAATCAAAGACTATGTGGATTATCGCGTGGGGAACGCGCGCAGCGCGTTGGAAGCCGCCCAAATCCTCATAGATGCAAGTGAGCCCCTCGGAGCCATCAATCGGCTTTACTATGCTGCTTTTCACGCTGTTAATGCGCTCTTGGTTACAAAGGGTTTGTCCGCTGCCAAGCACAAGGGGGTGCGTTCGCACTTCTTTCAGAACTGGCTGAAGACGGGCGTCTTTCCGAAGGAATTTGCCACTCTTTACGATCAGCTCTTTGATGAGAGAAATAACGCAGACTACCGGGATTTCGCTGAGATTGACGTTACGGAGGCCACGGCATTGTTGAGTGCCACAAGGCAATTCGTAGACGCCGTGGAAGCCGAGGCCCGAAGCGCGATACGCGAAACTTCAGAATAGGTAATAACTTCTTATGTTCTCTTCGCATTTTTTCGATCTCCAACAAACGCGCCGGCAGTTCCTCGGGCGTAGCGCCACGGGACTTGGTACGGTGGCGCTGGCCTCGCTGCTGAGTCCGGGGCTTTTCTCCGCCGTGGCGGAAGCGGCGGCGCGCCAGGACACATGGCGGGGCTTGGTGAATCCTCTCCACCGGGCGGCCACGGCCAAGCGGGTGATCTGGCTGGGGATGGCCGGCGGTCCTTCGCATTTGGAAACGTTCGACTATAAGCCAAAGCTGGGCGAGATGGACGGCCAGCCGATGCCGGAGTCCTTCACGAAGGGCCAGCCGATTGCGCAGCTCCAGGGGAAGGAACTCAAATGCCTGGGCCCACAGCACACGTTCAGCCGCTACGGCAAGTCGGGCCAGGAAATCTCGGACCTGTTCCCCCATATCTCGACTATTGCCGATGATATTTGCATTATCCGGTCGATGCAGACCGAACAAATCAACCACGATCCCGCCCAGACGTTCATGAATACAGGCACGTCGATTTCCGGCCGGCCCAGTATGGGGTCGTGGGTGCTGTATGGCCTGGGGAGCGAGTGCGAGAACCTGCCGGGCTTCGTCGTGCTCACCTCCGCCGGGGGCGGCCAAAACCAGCCCATCGCGGCGCGGCAATGGCACAGCGGGTTTCTGCCCAGCCGCTTTCAGGGCGTGCAATTTCAGTCGAAGGGGGATGCGGTGTTGTACGTAGGGCGGCCGGCGGGAGTGACGGAAGGGCGCCAGCGCGACGTGGTGGATGCGGTAAATGCGCTGAACCGGCTCTCGGACGGCAACGTGGACAACCCGGAAATTGCCACGCGGATCAGCCAGTACGAAATGGCCTTTCGCATGCAGTCGAGCGTTCCTGATTTGGTCGATTTTTCGGATGAACCCCAGTACATCCGCGAACTGTATGGGACAGATGGCGGCGACGGGAGCTTCGCGTCCAACTGCCTGCTGGCGCGGCGGCTGGCCGAGCGCGGCGTGCGCTTCATCCAGCTCTATCATCGCGGCTGGGATCACCACGGAGGCGTGAAGCAGGGCACGGCGACGACGGCGAAGCTGGTGGACCGGGCGAGCGCGGCGCTGGTGCTCGACCTCAAACAGCGCGGCATGCTCGAGGACACGCTCATCATCTGGGGCGGCGAGTTCGGGCGCACGCCCATGGCGCAAGGCGACGGGCGCGATCATCACATCAAGGGCTTCTCGATCTGGCTGGCAGGGGGCGGGATTCAGGGGGGTATCACCCATGGCGCCACGGATGAACTCGGCTATTACGCGGTGCAGGACAAGGTGCACGTCCACGATTTCCATGCGACGCTGCTGCAATGTCTTGGCATCGACCACAAGCGGCTGACCTACCGGTTTCAAGGACGTGAATTCCGGCTTACCGACGTCTCTGGAAACGTCGTCGAGCCGATTTTGGTGTAACCGGCCATCGCCCGCCAAAAGGCTTTTCAAAAAAAGTCATTGCTTCTCCGCCGGATTCTTGCTATACAACTCGCCATTCGCTTATTGATTCTGGTTTACCCTTTCTTCCCAGGCCCTCGGGCCAGAGGACGCAGCATATGGCCAAGCCAGTCAGCCCCAAGACCTTGCTCCCCAAGACCACGCTCCCCAAGGCGCCCGCACCGCGCACGCTCGGTCCTGTTTCCGATCTTGAGCGGCACCTGCCCGCCGAATGGTGGCGCACGCTATTCAATTCGGTCTATCTCAAGACCGATGGCGACGTCGTTGAGAATGAGCGAAACACCGCGGAAGATGTTTCCTTGTTGATGACTGCGCTCGACTTAAAGCCGGAAACGCGCATCCTCGACCTGTGCTGCGGACAGGGGCGGCACTGCCTGGAGTTGGCGCGCCGGGGTTTCAGAAACGTGACGGGAGTCGATCGGTCCCGCTACCTGATCCGGCTGGCGCGGCGGCGCGCCCGAAAATGCGGGCTGACGATTAACTTCCGGGAGGGCGATGCCCGCAAGTTCAGGTTGCCGGAGCAATCGCTGGATTGTGTGGTCCTTTTCGGCAATTCCTTCGGCTATTTCGAACGGGAAGAGGACGACCACGCGGTCTTGCGCTCGATTCAGCGCGTGCTGATTAGTGGCGGAAAGATTGCCCTGGATCTGGTGGACGGGGAATGGATGCGCCTGCACTTTGATCCGCGGACCTGGGAATGGATTGACCAAAACCACTTTGTGTGCCGCGAGCGGGCCCTGGCCAATGACGGCGCCCGGCTGATTTCGCGCGAAGTGGTGACCCACGCGGAGCGCGGTGTGATCGCCGACCAATTCTATGCGGAACGCTTGTACACCTGGGAAGACATCCGCGCCCTGCTGGAGCAGGCGGGTTTCCTGAAGATCGAGCACCACGGCGCCCCGGCCACGGCGTCCGATCGTAATCAGGACCTGGGCATGATGGCCCACCGCATGTTCATTACGGCGGAAGCGCCGCCGAAGCCGAGCGTAGTGGTTGGGCGGGGCCCGGTTTTTCCGGAAGTGACTGTCATCATGGGCGATCCGCGCCTGCCCGACACGGTGAAGCGCGAGGGCCAATTCAACTCGGAAGATTTCGCGACGATCAACATTCTTCGCGAAGCGCTCGGAAAACTTGAAGCCTACAAATTCCAGTACATCGACGATCACGAAAACCTGCTGGGAATCCTGAGCCGCAAGAAGCCGCGATTCGTCTTCAATCTGTGCGACGAAGGCTACCAGAACGACGCCTTCAAAGAACTGCACGTGCCTGCCCTGCTTGATATGTTGGGCATCCCCTACACCGGGGCCGGTCCGGCCAGCCTTGGCTTGTGCTACAACAAATCGCTGGTGCGCGCCATCGCGCAGTCGATTGACGTGGCCGTTCCCCTCGAGACCTACTGCACGCCTGAAGACCAGGCGGCCACTCTGCCTTCCGTGTTTCCCGCACTCCTTAAACCGTGCTACGGCGACAGCAGCATCGGCATCACGAAAGAAGCCGTCGTGCAGACCATGTCTGACCTGATGAATTACCTGGAGAACTTGCGCTCGACCTTCCCCAAGCGGCCGATCCTGGTGCAAGAATTCCTTGGGGGCAACGAGTACAGTGTCGGCATCATTGGCAATCCGGGGCTGAATGTGACGGCGCTGCCGATCCTCGAGGTGGATTACAGCGAATTGGACGCCGGACTGCCGCAGATTCTGGGCTATGAGTCAAAGTGGGAGCCGGACTCTCCCTATTGGACGAAGATCAAATACCATCAGGCGGACCTCGACGAAGACACGCAACGCCGCCTGGTGGACCATTCGTTGCTTCTGTTTGAGCGCCTCGAATGCCGGGATTACGCGCGCTTCGATTTCCGGGCAGATTCGAAAGGCCGGATCAAATTGCTCGAAGTGAATCCGAATCCCGGCTGGTGCTGGGATGGCAAATTCAACTACATGGCCGGCTTTGCCGGTCTTGAATATGCCGACCTGCTGCGGATGATTCTCGAAGCCGCCCAGGAACGGTTCGCGAGCAACGTTTAGGCCTATTCCACGAACGCGGCCCAGACGCGCCGCAGTAGTCGCGCGTTCGCCGAGCGCGCGACTGAACCGTGCGCGGCCCCAAAGATACAAAGAATTCCCAAGCCCTCGCGCGGGAGAGTGGCGCGCTCGGCGAGCGCGCCACTACTACCGCAGGCGCGGCGAAGGTTGGCATGTCCCGAGGCCGCCTTGCTAGAATGCTGCGTTTTTCCCTGGAGATGTAGTATGCGCACGCTTGTTTTTGGCGCGAAGGGCCAGCTTGGCCGCGACCTCGTGAAGGTGTTCAAGTCGGCGGGGGAGGTCGAGGGGCATGATCTCCCCGAAATCAGCATCGTCGAGCCGGATCATGTGTTCGACGTGGTCAAGCAGTTCGGCCCGAACGTGATTGTGAATGCCGCCGCATACACGGACGTGGAAGGCGCCGAAGCCCACTTGCAGGAGACCTTTCTGGCCAATGAGGCCGGTGCGCGCAATGTGGCGGAGACTGCGGCCTACCACGACGTGCCGGTGGTCTATTTCAGCACCGATTTCGTATTCGATGGCCAGAAGACTTCTCCCTATGCGATAGACGACCCCATCTCGCCCTTGTCGGTCTACGGGAAGTCCAAGGCCGCGGGCGAAGCGGCGACGCGCAAGGCGAATCCCCGGCACTTTATCATTCGCACCGCATGGCTTTACGGACCGGGCGGGAACAACTTCGTGGAGAAGATCTTGCGCGCGGCGGCCACGCGGCCCACGTTGCGGGTCGTGGACGATGAGATTGGCTCACCAACGCATACGTTGGATCTGGCGGAGATCAGCTTTTACCTCGCGCGCACTCAAGCCTATGGCGTCTACCACGCCGTGAACCGGGGCGCCTGTTCGCGGTATGAGTTTGCGCGCGAGATCCTGCGGCTGGGGAAGAAACAGACCGAGGTGGTCCCTTGCAAAGCCGTGGAGTTTCCCTCGAAGGCGCCCCGGCCGAATTACTCCGTGCTGGACAGCGCCCGCATTGAAGAAATCACCGGACACGACCTGCGCCCGTGGCAGGATGCATTGAAGGACTACATGGAGAGGCGGGAAGACAACACATGAAACGGATTATGGTCACCGGCGGCGCCGGATTTATTGGTTCTGCGTTCGTTCGCTATCAATTGCGCGCCTACCCGGACGTGCATATCGTCAACTTTGACAAACTCACCTATGCCGGAAACCTCGACAACGTACGCGAGGCCGATCCGGCGCGGCACATCTTTGTCCGTGGCGACATTGCCGACTTCGACGCGCTCTACACTGCGCTCAATGGGTGTGATGCGGTGGTGAATTTTGCCGCGGAGTCCCACGTTGATCGCAGCATTCTCGGCGCTTCTGAGTTCCTCGATACCAACGTTCGCGGTGTCTACAACATTGTGGAAGCGGCACGGCGGCTCGAAGTTCAGCACGTGCTCCTGGTATCGACCGACGAGGTCTATGGGAGCATCAGCGAGGGTTCGTTCAAGGAGACGGACCGGCTCAATCCGCGCAATCCCTACAGCGCGGCGAAGGCGGGCGGCGAACTCGTGGGCATGTCCTACTATCACACGTTCAACGTCCCGGTCGTCGTCACACGTGGTTCCAATACCTATGGCCCCTACCAGTATCCGGAAAAAGTGCTGCCGCTCTTCGTGACGAACGCCCTCGACAATGAGCCCCTGCCGCTGTACAAGGGTGGAGAACGCAACGTGCGCGATTGGCTTTACGTGGATGATCACGCGCGGGGCATCGATGTCGCCTTGCGCCGCGGCACGCCTGGCGAGGTCTACAATATCGCCGGAGGAAATGAGCGGGAGAACATCACTCTGACACGAAAGATTCTGGCGCTCACCGGCAAAGACGAATCCCTCATCAAGCTCGTGGCCGACCGGCCGGGCCATGACCGGCGCTATTCCATCGACGCGGGCAAGCTCAGGGGGCTAGGCTGGCGCTCGGAAATGGACTGGGACCAGGGCGTGACAGAAACCGTGCACTGGTACCAGGAGAATGAGTGGTGGTGGCGCAAGATTAAGTCGGGCGAATTCCGCGAATACTACCAGCGCCAGTATGGAAACCGCTAGAGCTAATTCCAACGCTTGCCGCGCAACCTTCCCATAACGGCCAGAAGCAGTGCTGCGGGGAATAGCTGGTTCAGCCAATCCTCAAGACTGCCGTTGGCCAGCCACCGGCAATTGCAGCCGGTGGGCTCGGGGACGCCGAGGAAACTGCGCAGTTCTCCGGGTGTGAGTGCGCCGTCGCGATTCAAATCCAACTGATTGAATTGGCCGAGATTCAGGTCGGGACGGAAGGCGCTCGCCTCTGCAAACGTGAGCAATCCGTTCAAATTTCCATCGGCATCATTGAAGTTGGCCAACAAATCTTCGGCAACTTGCTCCAAGTTCTCCCCTTCCCCTTCCCCTTCCCCTTCCCCTTCGCCCTCCCCTTCGCCTTCGCCCTCCCCTTCCCCTTCCCCTTCGCCTTCGCCTTCACCTTCACCTTCACCTTCGCCTTCGCCTTCGCCTTCGCCTTCACCTTCACCTTCACCTTCACCCTCGCCGGGAAGTTCATACTCGACGCGCAGGGTGGGACGGTTCGCGCGGACGATGTGATCCTTGGAATCAAAGCGCCGCGAACTCTGACTGACACTCTCCTCGCCGAGCAGGAACCAGCCAAAATTGGTTGCGGGCGTGTCCAACCAGGCTTGCACGTCTTCTGACATCGCCGCGCTGGACCACTGATAGAACGCGACGTCGTCCACGGTCTGTGTGGCGACCACGCCGCCGGTGGTGTCGCCGCCCGGGACCGCCCAAAACTGGGTGTTGAAGAACGTATGCAGCCACGTGGCATCGCCAACTTCGGCAACGGTCCCCTGTCCTCCCGGCGAATTCTCGCTGGATTCTCCTTCACCCCAGTTTCTCGCGGCTCGTATTAACCTGAAGGCAACGGGGGTGTGCTCCAGTGGTGCGTTGGAAACGTGAAGTGTCAGCGCGACGGAGCGTATGACGGCCTCAGCCGGAATACTGGCGGCGATCTCAAACTGGATCAGCCCGCGCCGCAGCAGGCCCGAGTTATTCGGGCCCGTCTTGCCGGAAAAAAAGGACGCGCCTCTGCCATTCGCAACGTCGCCTTCGGCGTCTTCGTACAAGGTCACATCCTTGACCGGGGTAAGCGTTTCAACAATCACTTCGCCCTCCCCTTCGCCCTCCCCTTCGCCCTCCCCTTCGCCCTCCCCTTCGCCCTCCCCTTCACCCTCCCCTTCACCCTCGCCTTCACCCTCCCCTTCACCCTCGCCTTCTCCCTCACCTTCTCCCTCGCCCTCTCCGCCATCGTTCACAATCTTTAAGATTCGCGAAAAGGTCACAATATACAGTTCACCCGCGGCATCCTCACCGAAACTGGAGACGCAGCAGCTCAACAGGCTGCCCGTGGGATCCAGCTCGAGGTCGCGGCGCTGGAATTCTGTTCTCGTGGTCCCGTCATAGCGGAATGACCAAACGCGCGTGCTGGAGTAATCCGCAAAAAAATAGACCCCTCGCTCTTCAGGCAGGGCGTTGCCGCGGTACACGTACCCCCCCACCACGGCTTGGCCATCGTCGCGTCCATATTCATAGACGGGAAAGATCACTGCCTCTTCGAGGTCCGCGCAGTCTTCCTCGGTGGATGTGGCCTGGTTGCAGCGCGTGCCCTCAAACACGCGCCAGCCGTAATTGAGACCGCCCGGACTGTCCGCCGGCTCGAAGTCAATTTCCTCCCGCTGGTTCTGGCCCACGTCGCCGATCCATAAGTCGCCGGTCAAGCGATCAAAACTAAAGCGCCAGGGATTGCGCAGGCCGTACGCCCAGACACTGTCCAGTCCGGGCGTCACTCCCGCGAAGGGGTTGCTGGCGGGAATAGAGAAAGTGCCGTTGGCGGCAACTGCGTAGCGCAACAGCTTCCCCAACGGCTCGAAAATGTCCTGGCCCCTGTTCAAGGGGTCGTTCGCGCTGCCGCCGTCCCCCATGCCGATATACAGGTAGTCATCGAGACCGAAAGCGACCATACCTCCGTCATGGTTGGCGAAGGGCTGGTCGACACTGAGCCGGACCGTCTCGCTGTTCGGGTTGGCCGAATCGGCGGCGAAGGGATCGACGCCGATCACGGAGAACTGTGATATACGCGTCAGCAGGTTGCTCCCTCCCGCCGTGTAATTCAGGTAAAACAGCCCGTTTGTGGCGAAATCCGGATGAAACGCCAGGCCGAGCAGTCCGGCCTCCAAGCCGTTGTAAGTGACGCGATCCGAAATATCGAGGAAGGGCGTGGTGAGCAACGTGCCGTCGCGCACAATGTGGATTTGACCGGTCTGTTCGACGACAAAGAGCCGGTGCGTATCCCCGCGCGGCGCGGTCACGTAGACGGCGCGGTCAAGACCCTCGGCGACGGGAAGCAGCGCGAGCGCGGCGGCCGGCGCCTGCCCGCACCCAAGCACCAGCGTCATTACTACGACAACGTACCGCATGACAATCTCCTCAACGTCAAGTCCCTGCGCCCTTAGCATACCGCAAACAGCCCCTGAACGCACCGGTTTGGGTCTCTCTGCACCAGGGCAGAGATTCACGGGTGGGGCAATGAGGGATCTTCCGATTGTTCCGTCGCTCGGCTGGCCCCAGAATTAAACGTAGAAACGCACACTCACTTGCATCCAAGGCGCCGGAAGCGCCCGCCACGTCAACGCTCCCGCGGCTGCTGTATGCGATGGAGAGATAAGACATGATATCCACACCTGCACGCTTCGTGCTGTTACTTGTTGTGTCGACGCTGCCCGCAACCGCCGCTGTGCTTCGCGTAGACGGCGACGCCGCCAATGGCGGCAATGGCAGCACTTGGGGAAGTGCCTTCAACACGATCCAGGCGGCCTTGAATAACGCCGCGGAAGGGGATGAACTCTGGGTGGCCGAGGGCGAGTATCCCGAAGTGGACACCAACGGGGGGAGTTCCCTGACAATGAAAAGCGGCGTGGACCTGTATGGCGGCTTTGGCGGCGATGAAACCGAACGGGACCGGCGCAACCCGCTCGCCCACATCAGCACGGTCCTTGGAACGGCGGCGTCTCAGGGGGAAAATACGCCCGTGGCGCCCATCATCCAGGGCGCGGACAATGCCCGGCTCGACGGTTTCACGGTGCGCGGTGGTCGAGCGGCCAACGGCGGCGCCATGTCGAACTTCAATGTCTCGCCCACCATTGCGAATTGTATCTTTGTGGACAACCGCGCCATCTCGGTGGCGCCGGGACAGGGCGTGGGCGGCGCCATTTTCAACTTCATTGACGCGGCGCCAACGATCACCAATTGCACGTTTCGCGAAAACACCGCGGATTTTGCCGCCGGCGCTATCATGAATGAACGCAGATGCGATTGCCTGGTCACGGGTTGCACTTTCTTGAACAACACGTCGCACCTCGGCGGCGCCATCAGCAACAACAATTCGTTTCCCGAATACAGGAATTGCCGTTTCACCAGCAATGCGGCGGTCGATGGCGCCAATGACGCGGGCGGCGGCGAAGAAGGTTTCGGCGGCGCCGTGTACAACATCGGGCGCTTGCCGGACCAGTTTCCGGGCGAACCCGAAGTAAATCATCCAACCTTTGTGAACTGCATCTTCGCAAAAAACTCCGCCACCGGTTTCGGCGGCGCCATCTTCAACAGCGAAACGCTGGGCGACTTCATCCAATGCACCCTCGCCGGGAATGCTGCCGGCTTGCGCGCTGGCGCGAGCTACGCCTTCGACGGGGCCAAGCCCATCTTTCTCAACTCCATCCTCTGGGACAATGATCCGGAGGAAATCTTTGATGACCCCAATTTCTTCGTCGAGTTCGAGCCGCCTACCACGCCCGCTCCTGCGGCCACCACCGTGCAGTACTGCGCCATCCTCGGCGGCTGGCCCGGCACGGGCAACCTCAACCGCGTGCCGGAATTTGTGGATATCGCCTCCAACGACATCCGTCTCTGTCCGGAATCGCCGCTGATTGATGCGGGCCGGATCACCAGCGAGGTCAGCGATTTCCAGGACCAGCCGCGGCCCTATGACGGCACGGCGGAACCCCGCGGCGACGGGTCTGACTTCGACATTGGCGCCGATGAGTACTCGGGCGATGTGTCCTGCGGCGCGGAGGGCGAAGGAGAAGGGGGAGAAGGAGAAGGAGAAGGAGAAGGAGAGGGAGAAGGTGGTGAGGGGGAAGGAGAAGAAGGGGAAGGCGAGGGTGACGGCGGAGAAGGCGAAGGAGACGGAGGCGATGGCGATGGCGAAGGAGAAGATGAGCCGCGCTTCGATTGCCCGGAACCACAAAAGATCGCGCTGGACACCAATCCTGCCAATGTTCTGTCCGTGCTGATACTGGCCCTCTCGCTGCTGCTGCCGTGGGGCAAATCACGATTCTAGCGCACGCTCGAGTCAGGCACGGATGGGACAGGATCCCAGGGCCGGCCGGCGCGGCGCACTCGAGGCACGCATAAGATTCAAGACTCGGCGCTGTCTGATTGCCGTTATTCGAGCGGCTCCCCCGCGTGCGTGCTGGGTTGGGTGATAGTGGCGAGGTAGGCATTGAGGGGGCTGAGACCCATGAGTTGTTGGAGGTTAATGAGGGTGGCATCGCGGGCGGTGATGCCATTGCCGCTGCCGGCACGGTCAACGTCGGCGAAGTTGAGGACGAAGGGATTCATGCCGAGGGTCGCGAGTTGCGTGTTGAGCGCGGACTCGCCGATGAGTAAGTAGAAGTTGATGAGCGTGGCGTCGAGCGCATTGATCTGGGCGTCGGTGTTGCCGTCGCCAAGGACGCCCGCGGCGGGGTTGAAGCCCGAGCCGGTGAGGGCGGCGGTGGCGCCGCTGCCGCCGGTCAGGGTGAGTGTGCCGTTGTAGGCTTGCGCCGCACTCGGGGTGAAGCGGACGGTGAGTACTTTGCTCTGGCCCGCGGTGAGGCTGTAGGTGTTGCCGCCTTGAATGCTAAAGACGCCGCTGGCGCTGGCGCTGCCGCTGAGCGTGCCGGTGCCGGTATTGGTGACGGTGAGGGTCAGGTCGCGATGGGCGCCGAGCGCGACCTGGCCGTATTCGAGACTGCCGGGGTTGAGGCTCAACACGACACCGGGGCTGGTGGCGGTGAGGGGCGCATCGACCGAGACACTGTCGCCGCAAGCGACGCTCCGGCTGGTGGTGTAGGTTTGGTAGCCGGATTTCTGCACCGTGATTGTGTAGGTGCCTTCTTCGCTCACCATTGGGAACCCGGCTTCACCGTTGCTGTCGGTCCCGGGACTTGGGCTGGTCTCGCTGTAGGACCCCTTGGAGAGGGTGACGCCAGCCTCGGCAATCTTTGTGCTGCCGCTGTGGGCATAAACAGTGATGCTGGCGGAGGAGACACAGCCGACCACTTCGTGCGTCACGCGCACGTCGTAGCCGGTGCCGAGGCCAAAGCCGGGAGGCGCTGCGAGCGGGTCATCCGAATAGGTAACGCGGAGGTAGTAGTAGCCGGTCTGGGGCAACGTGAGGATGTAGAGCGAGGCGAGGAACTCCTCCGTGCTACCGTCGTCGTCCTCGACAGGCTCATCGGGGTCGGCGAGGGTATTGATGACGGGGCTGCCGTTGGCGTAGAAGAGGGCGATCTCGGTGTCGCAGTTGGCCTCCAGGTTGAGCGTCTCTAGCGTCAATATATCGTTGGACTGACCCCAGAAGCGCAGCCAGTCCTGGTCGCCCGCATCGTGGAAGTTGTGGCGCGTGGTCTCACCGAGGGTACCGGTCAGCCGCGCCTGCGCCAGCCCGTCATCCACCTCGTAGGCGTCCGGCCCGAGTTGCTGCGACAGGATTGCCTCCGCGGGCAGGGAACTGTTGCCGTCCGTGTCCACCGCCATCACGCTGAGCGCGTAGTCGCCGTAGGTGACGAAGCCCGCATAGGCCGCTTCGTAACGGCCGCCGCCCATGTCGAGTAATTCTATTTCCACGGGGTCTCCGCCGCCCGGCGGCGGGATTGTCGCGGTAACGAAGTCGATGCTGCCCGTCGTCGTCACGTCGTCCGCCCAAACGGTCGCCGTCGTGCCGCTGCTCAGCGTGGCCGGGGTCGTGCCCGCGCTACCGATGACCGGGTCATCGCCGGCCAGTTGGATGCCCGCGCCGATGACGTGGCTGTGCGCGAGGACGCCGTCGTCCTTGTTGGCTACGCCGTTGCCGTCGTCGTCGAGGCCGCCGAACTGGCCGAAGCCGGAGAAGCGCATGGCGATCTGGCCCTGCTTGAAGGCGTTCCAGACTTTTGCGCCATTGAGCACGCCGGTCCAGAAGTAACTCGAGAAACTTAGATCGCCGCCGCTGAGGAAACGCGCGGTCTCGCCCGGGCGCGTGCTGGCGAGATTGATGCGTTGCGTGTTCGCGGGCGGCGAGAGTTGATTCAGAAACGTGCCGGAATCCGAGGCGTCCATGACCACCGTCACGATGCCGGGAATGGTGTACTGCGCCACGTCGACCCACGCGTCAAGACTCGCGGGGGTCAACGTCTCCAGCGCACTGATCTCAAAACCCGCGGCGGACGCCGGGCCAACGAAATAGATCACGAGATCATAGGTATCGAAGGTGCCCCACGTCTTGATGAGGTACTCGATATTGCTCAACGACGGTCCGCCATCGACCGCGTTTGGACTGTTGCCCCCCGGATTAAAGGTAACGGGACTGCGAAAGGCAATCGTGCTGTCGGTATAGCCCTGGACCTTCAGCGCGTGATAGGCGCGGCCCAGCGCGTTCTCATACGACGCCCACTGTGCATCTTGTTTACCACCGACGATAATCGCTTTGCGCTTCAGCGGGCTGTTCACCGAAATCGTCGTCAGTTCCGGCACGGCGGTGTTGCCGATCCGGTCGCGGGCGTAGATGGCGATTTGGTAGAGGCCAGGCGCATTGAATCCGTCATTGCTCGCCTCATAGCGGTTGCCGCCCATTGGCAGGAGGTCGAAGGTGGGCAATTCCTGCACCGGGTTGTCCGGCGAGAGCGCCTGGAAATTCGGCGGCCGCAGTACGGCCCACACCCGCGCGATGCCATCAGTGTCCGTCACGGGATCAGCCCACAGCGTCGCGGTGCTCGTGCCGTTGATCGTCTGCTCGTCTGTCACTGCGCCGATCACCGGTGCTTCGCCCTGGATCACCGTCCCATTCCCGATAAACGTCGCATCCGCCAGCGTGTGCGTGGGCGTGCCGTCCACCAACTGCGGATGCTGCGTGTCAATCGCCTGCGTCATCGCCTGCGTCGCCAAGTCAAACGCATCCAGCACATCCGCGCCATTGAAAATATGTGTCCAGAAAAATATGGAGAAACTTATGGCGCCTTGCG
>JACPGD010000127.1 GCA_016182645.1 Candidatus Hydrogenedentota bacterium
CCCATACCCGCCCAGCGCGCACAGGGCCACGCGCCCAAGCACCGGTTTCCGCTCCCGCACCTGGGCCGCGCACAGTTCCAGCACCCCACGCACGACGGTGTCGGCCACGTCGGCCAGCGCGCGAATAATGTCCGCCCCAGGCTCCCCACGTTCATGCCGCTCCCGCAGTTTGCGCCGCTCCGCCTCCGAAAACGCCCGCGCCGCCTGCACACACGATTCCCACGGCACGCCTTCAAGCTCCGCCGGCGTTTCCCTCGCCGCGCGCACCAAATCAGGAAAAGAATTCACCGTTCGAGTTTCAAGCATCTAGTTGTTTTCTGTAGTACGTCCAGTGGGGCCATCTTGTCCATTGGGTCCACGCGCCACACCCTGAAACGCCTCGTACGGCGGACCGACCCGCACAAAATCTCTAGCCATTGCCCAGCCGCGTTCTCCGCTGATGGTATTCACGCGCACCCAGCCGTCCTGCTCTTCATCCACGCGGACCCGGTCGCCTTCATACAACTCATACCGCACCGTCTCCTTCTCGCTCGCTCCAAAGCGCACCGGCACCGTCTTGGCCGCCGCCACCGCAATGTCCGACGCCTGGTACTTGGCCCAGGCAGACAATGAAAACAATCCAGCCAGAAGAAACAGCACCACAGCCACTATGCGCGTATACCGGATCGCCCGCCATTGGCGCAAGGCCAGCGCCAGCCAGAAAGCCACCCAAGCCAGGCCCGCAAGCCCCCGCGAGACGGCCGGTCTGAGTCCGCCATGCCAGAATAACAGACTCTGTTCCCACTCGGGCGCGAGGGGGCGCGCCAGATTGTGCTCCGTTTGCCGCAGCGTCTGGTCCAGGTTCTCGCGCGCCCGCTCCAGCTTCGGATCGAGACGAAGTGCGCGCTCGTAGTTCGCAATGGCCGCCCCCAGGTGTCCCCCCCGGCTGTAGGCATTGCCCAAGTTATAAAAGACCCCCGCATCCACCACCGACGACGCGATCAACTGCTCGTAGCCCTGCGCCGCCGCCTCGTAATTGCCCAACTCGTACGCCGCATTCGCGTTGTCCCACGTTTCCTGAAAGGCATTCGCGCCAATCATCACGGCTAGCGAAAACAACGCCGCGCTCATGCCGCACCCCTCCGCGCAACATCAAGTTGATTCATCGCCGCCCGGGCGGCCTCGGCCAACGCCTGAACCTCCTCCTGACGCAAAGACACGCCCGCGTAGCGGCGTCGCTCGCACGCCCGCAGGATCTTGACCAGGCTCTCGCCCACCTCGGCATCCACCCCCTCACGTTCAAGCAACGCTTGCGCATCATGAGAGGTCATGCCCGTTTCATTGCTATTGAATACGTCAGCAATGTACCCCATCACCGCGCGGTACAAGTCTTCACTGGGCTCCCCGGATTTTGCCAAATGCGCCAGCCGTTTCTGGCTGCGCGACCGCGCAAAAACGCGGCGCGCGTACCCGGGATCTTCCGCCAAACGCCGTTTGCGCCGCATGTAGGCGAAAAACCCCCCATAAAGAATGGGCGGCCCCAGAAACGTGGGGGCAACGGACGCCCGCGCGGACTTGCGCGCCCGCAATGCGGTCTCGCCAGTAATGATGGGCAATAGATCTTGCGCCAGAATCTTCACGTCCTGTTGCGGCGCGTTTTCGCTCCCGCCCACGGCCACCAGACGATGGCTCTCCGTCGACGCCTCCACCTGCAAACTCAACGGCGGCAGGTCCTCCGTCTCGAAAGACTCGCGCGCCGGGTCAAAGTAAATGAAGCGCAGTGCCGGCGTCTGAAAAGTGCCCGCTTCAAGGGGGGTGAGCGTATAGCGAAACACCTTCTCGATCTGCGTCCACTCTTGATCGTCGTGTTGCGTGTCCACTTCCGGCCCCGACACCTGGGCCCAACTGAACGGCGGCAGTTCCGGCGCGGATATCGCGTTCGGGTTCCCGTGCCCGGCGATACTCAGTTCCAGGATCGTTGGTACGCCCTGCGTCAACGTTTGCTCCCGCATCCCTAACCGGGCTTGGAATTGACCCACCGCGCCCGTGAAACCCGGAGGCCGCGCCGGCAACGCCTTTACCGTCACCGGGATGGGCCGCGTCGTGAGTGCCTTCTGATCGGTGCGCAGCCCCTGTTGCGTGATCGCGCGCACCGTCGCCTGCCAGCTGGCCGTCCCCACCGTGTATTCGCCCACGCCCGTCGGGAACAACGTCTGGCGCAGCTCCTTCACCACATACGGCCAGCCATTGCGGATGTCCCGCGAGTCCGTCTGGTGCATCGGCCCCGCGTAAAACCCTTCGGTGGAGGGCGGCTCGAATTGGGGGCGTCCAATCGTGCCCACGTTTGGATTGTCCAGTTCGAGGATGCGAATCGTCAGCGTCAGCGGTTCGCCCTGATAGACTTCCTGCTTGTCCACGCCGCACTCGAAAACAACCGTATCTTCAAGCGTCGGCGCGGATGTCTCCGAGCGCAAGGGCTGCTGGCGGCCCCCCCGCCGAAGCGGAAGCTCCGGCGCCGGACCACCCTTGGTCACCGTTAATGGAATCGGTTTGGTCGCGTATTCCTCCCCGTCGATCATGACCTTGATCGGCGGTATCTCAACTTTGCCTTCCCGCTTGGCCCAGGCATTATAGCCAAGGGTCACGATGCTCTCGCTCGAAATCTGGCCATTGACGATTGAGATATTGCGCGAAGACCGCTGCACGCTCGGCGCCGGCGTGAACCCAATGTCCGGCGTCACAGGCAGTTGCGGATCGCCAATCTCTTCACCCCGGATCTCCAGCGTAATCAGGAACAACTCATCGAGCGACACCTCCGGACTGCGCACCGATGCCGTAATACTCGCCCCCTGCGCCGCCGAGGCCCCGAATATCGCCAACAGTGCGAGCACTACCGTCGGCATTGCCAGCCAGCGACTTCGCCCACAAGACTGAGTCATGCTGACCCACTCGGTCATTCTGACCCACTCGGTCATTCTGAGCGAAGCGAAGAATCTCTTGCCACGCTGACTCCAATCCCGCATTACCAG
>JACPGD010000117.1 GCA_016182645.1 Candidatus Hydrogenedentota bacterium
TCGTTGACGGTCTCCACGGGGATGATCCGCGACTTCTTCGTCGGGAAGAACTCGCGGAGATCCGGATGCGTGCCGTGCTCCATCTTGCGGCAGGGCAAGCACACCCCACAGGCATCGCCCGTACCACTGGTGCAGTTGATGCCCTTCGCGGGCTCGAGCGCCGTGAAGTGCTTGCCCACACCGCTCGGCCCCCAAAAGAGGAGCCCGTTTGGGACTCGCCTCCGGGCGATAATGTTCCGCAGAAAACGGACGGCGACTTCCTGATCTCGTATCGATGCAAAACTCATTGGAAACGTAGTATAACCAAATTGAAGTGCGGCTTGCCTCAGTTCAAGCAGTGAAAACTTGACAACTAGTACCATAAGTGGTAGCATTAGTGATGGGAAAAATCCGAAGGGGCGGCTACATTTTTGTCAGTTGGAAGGGAGACCACTCGCCGCGACATGTCCATGTCTTTAAAGAGGGACTGGTCGTCAAGTGGGATCTTGAAAAGGGTGTCGCTATGGAAGGACATGCGTCGCGCCGGGTGATTGAGCTTATCAAGAGACTTCAGAAAGAAGGACAGCTATGAAGATTAAGTCAGTGACCATCAATAGACGAAAGAAATCGTTTGAGGTAACAACATACACGCAAGTCTATTCTTTTCCCTTTGCGCAGGCCGATCCTCAGCCATCCTCAGGCGACGGCATCATCGAGGCAACCATTGATCCAGAGTTGGGCCGTGAAGGCTTTTCGTACCGGTTGACGTCCGGCCGCGAAGGTGTTGTGCTCATGGATCACGTCCTGGAATACAACAAGGATCCCAAGTTCATGCGGGATTTGCTTCTGTACAAACTAACTCTCGAGGCGCAGAATCGTGTCAAGGCAAGCGCTCTGGCCAAGCGCGAAATAGTACGCCGCCTCGGGACTTCTCCAGCCCAATTCTACCGCCTGCTTGATCAGACAAACTATAGCAAGTCCGTTGATCAGATGTTGATGTTGCTCCACGTGCTTGATTGCGATATCGATCTGGTCGTGCACGCGAAGAGCGCCTGAAGGCCACAACGGCTTGGTCTGGGCGGGGTCACTTCAACCTAATTCCGACAGTTGAGCACATTCTTGAAACATGGGTGGCAGCTTTAAGCGCGGCGACGACTTGAGTTTTCGCAGGTCAGACTTGTGTCCCGCGCTTAAGGCTGCCCTCTCCAATTGGGTGAGCCGCGTGAGTCAGCAGCCTCAAGCGCGAACAAGGCGACTGCTTCACAAATTCAGGGCATTCGTCGCGCTTGAAGCTGCCACCCTCGAGCCTGCGTTCAGTTCAACTGCCGAATCTAGGTTCAATCCGAATCCGGCGGGGGCAAGAGCGCTTCGACGCGCTTGCGGATTTGCGCGGCGAGGTGTTCGATGGGGGCGCTGCCTGCAAGCAGCACAATCCGGTCCGGCGCCTGGTGCGCGAGTTCGAGAAATCCTTCACGCACCCGATGGTGGAACTGCACCGATTCTTGTTCGAGCCGGTCCGCGCGCCCGCGCCCACGCGCTCGCGTCAGACCTTCCTCCGGCGAGAGATCCAGCAGAATCGTCAGGTCTGGCTGCAAGCCCCCGCACGCCATCTGATGCAGGCGCCCCAGCGTCTCGACGGGAATACCGCGCCCAGCGCCTTGATACGCGGCCGTGCTGTCGGCAAACCGATCACAGAGCACTGTCTGCCCCAGTTCGAGCGCGGGCCAGATGACTTCGTACACGTGCTGCGCACGCGCGGCCGTGTACAGCAGCAGTTCCGTCATGTTCCCCATGGCCGTGTGCGCTGGGTTGAGCAGTATCTCGCGGATGGCCTCGGCAATCGGCGGGCCGCCCGGTTCGCGTGTCACCACGAGCCGGTGTCCCTGTTTACGCAGGTGCTCTTCAAGCAGGCGCAGTTGCGTCGTTTTCCCACAGCCTTCCACGCCCTCGAAAGTGATGAACGCGCCCCTCATTCGTCCACCAGTCGTTGCCGCGCTCGCCTGCCGGCCTCGAAGAAGGCATCCAGTGCGGCGGCGTCCCCGATCTTCAGCGCCGTCAGGACCTGTTCCAAAACGCGGCCAAGTTCCTCCAGTCCTTCAGCGATCTCCACACGATTCGTCAGGCAGATGTCCCGCCACACTTCGGCCCTTCCCGCGGCGATGCGGGTCATGTCTTTGAATCCGTTGCCAATCATCGGCCGGACCTCTCCCCGGCAGCCCGCCAGGGCCGCCAGCGCCGCCGCCAGAATGTGCGGGACGTGACTGGTCCTCGCCAGGACCGCGTCGTGCTCCTGGGGGGACACGGCAACAACACGCGCGCCGACACTTTCCCACAGGCGCACCACGGTCTCCCGCGCTTGCGGCTGCACCTCTTCATTCTCCTCCACGAGACAGATGCTCCCCTCGAAAAGGTCCGCCCGGCCATGCTCCGGGCCAAACTGCTCGGCGCCGGCCATCGGGTGGCTGCCCACGAAGCGGCGCGGCGCGGGCCACGTGCTTTGGGCATGCGCGCAGATTTCGGCCTTCGTGCTGGCAACGTCGGTGATGACGGCCGTGTTCTTGCAGGCCGCCCGGGCCGCATCAAGCACGGGCAATACCGCGCCCGCGGGCGTAGCGATGACCACCAAATCCGCGCGGCGCAGCCCCTCGCGAAGATCGAGCGTCAAGGCGTCAATGGCGCCGATGCGTTTCGCTGTTTCCAGGCTGGAACCGCGCCGCCCGATCCCCACCACCTCGTGGGCGAGCTTGCGGGCTTTCAGGGCCAGACCGAGAGAACTCCCCAGCAGCCCCACCCCCACGATGGCCACCTGACCGAAATGTAATTTCTCGTCCGTGCCCATGAATCCCCTGTGCAGTTGCGCGGTGAGCAGCCTCTTCGCGGTAGGATGGGACTTGTCCCTTGTCCGAGTCAACACAACATCATCGCCGGGAGGGTGAGCGTACCCGCGAGCCGGTTGAAGTCCGCAAGAAACCGGGCATTCACGACACCGGAACCCGCTCGCGGGCACGTTCGCCCTCCCCGAAATCGCCCTGTCTCAAGAGCACTGGCAAGGCAGCGGCATGCACGGCATGAGTGCCGCGCTCGGCGAGCGCTGCACTACTGGGCGGCCGCTTTGGCTTAGGCGATGCTAAAGCGCTGCAAATAGAGCGCGCGGCCCACAATGATTTCGTCCACGCCGTCTACCGCCAGGTCCCGTGCATGCTGAATATCAGCGAGCGAGGAAATGCCCCCCGAAATGGTCACGGGAATCGCCACCGCCCGCGCCACCGCGCGCGTCGCATCATAATTCGGCCCCTGCATCATGCCGTCCCGCAGGATGTCGGTGTAAATGATGCGCGCCGCGCCCGCCGCTTCCACCTCCCGCGCAAAGCTCACGGCGTCGGTCGCGGTGTCTTCCAGCCAGCCGCTCAACGAGACGCGGCCGTCGCGCGCGTCCAGACCCACAACAATCTTATCCGGCCAGCGTTCACACGCCGCCCTTAGCAACGCGGGGTCCTGGTGCGCGGCAGTGCCCAGGATCACGCGCGCCGCGCCGAGTTCGAGGATGCGTTCAACGGCCGCCAGATCACGAATGCCGCCGCCCACTTCGTAGGGAATGTGTTCGGCGGCCAGCGCGCTCAGTTCCTTTTCAATACAACAGCGGCCTTGCTTGGCCCCGTCAAGGTCCACGATATGGATCAGTCCTTCGCCCAGCATCTCCCACCAAATCCGTGCCTGGGCGACGGGATCTGTCGAGAACACCGTTTCCTGCGCGTAATCCCCCTGCACAAGATTCACGCAGAGGCCGCCGCGGATATCGACTGCGGGTACGATCCGCATCTTCAGGCAACGGCGTCCAGGGAGGCTTTCACCTGGGCCACAAGCTGGGCAAAACCCGCCTCATCCGCCACCGCCATATCGGCCAGCACCTTACGGTCCAGGTCGATGTTCGCCTTGCGCAGCCCCGAGATAAAGCGGCTGTAGCTGATCCCATTCGCCCGTGCGCCCGCATTAATCCGGGCAATCCACAGCTTACGGAAGTCCCGTTTGCGTGCCTTGCGGTCGCGATAGGCATATTGGCCGGCGTGATCAATGGCCTGTTTCGCCGTCTTAATCAGCCGGTGGCGGCTGCCGCGATAGCCGGAGGCCAATTCCAATATCTTCTTCCGGCGCTGGCGCGAGGCCGGATTGTTGGTTGCTCTTGGCATGGTTCTAGGTCCTCTTCATCACCCGGCGGGGTGCTCGGTTCCGGTTTCAGGAATAAGGCAGCAGCCGCTTCATCCGCGGCACTTCGGTCGGGTCAATCTGCCCGCCCACGCGCAAGGTGCGGCGGCGCTTCGAGGTCTTCGCGGTCTTCAAGTGCCGCGTGCCGGCCTTGCCCCGGAGAAATTTTCCATTCTTGCTTCTCCGGAACCGCTTCGCAGCGGCCCGGTTTGTCTTCAGTTTTGGCATGGTTATTTGGGCCTCCAGCTTTCGTAGACGCGACGTCCCCGTCGCGTTTCCCGCGATCACCTTGGTCTAATCTCTTGCTCGAGACGCGACGAGGTCGTCGCGTCTATGGCTGCTTGTGTACCGGGTGAAGCACCACACTCATGTTGCGGCCCTCCAACCTCACCGTTTCCGGATTCATATCCGCCGTGCTGATGTCCTTGGTCGCCTCCACCACCCGTTGCAGAATCTCGCGCCCGAATTCCGGATGCGCCATCTCGCGCCCGCGGAACATAATCGTAATGCGGACCTTGCTGCCCTCGCCCAGGAACTCCCGCACGTGGTTCGTCTTAAAATCGAAATCGTGCTTGTCGATCTTGGGCCGGAACTTGATCTCCTTCACCGACACCGTGTGCTGGTGTTTCCGCGAGTCCCGCGCACGGCGCTTCTGCTCGTAGCGGTACTTGCCATAATCCATGATCCGGCACACCGGCGGGTTTGCGTTCGGCGCCACCTCCACCAGATCCAGTTCCCGCGCCTCCGCCTCCCGCAACGCATCCCGCGGATCCATAATCCCCAGTTGCTTGCCCTCTTCATCCACCACCCGGATCTGCCGCGCCCGGATCTGTTCATTGATCCGGACCCGATCCTCCTCTCGCTTAATCGGCTTAACGATAACGGTGTCCTCCTCTTGCGGTCGGCCCGGAAAATGAAAACGCTCCACCGGTCACCCGGACTCGTTCATGCGCCGGCCGCAGGTTCACAACAACAAAAAAACGGCAGAAGGCGCCAGCCCTCTGCCGTCGGATACGCAATTCCGCTACAGCAAATCTTGGAACCCAGCCAACAAACGCCGCTGCGCCATTGCAGGGTGAGGGGCCGGCAGCCCCTGCTTGACGCGAGACTCAAATAGCCTCGCGAAGACGGGCGTCACTATACCACAAGCCCACCCGCCAATCAATTTTGATGCGCTTGGCGCAAAGGCGCAGCATTAGGTGCTCTTCGTGGGACCGTCTTCATCGGTTCGTACACTTCAGGATTCTCCTGTGAGAGGCGATCCGGAATGAGGTCAAGTGCGACAAGAGTCAACGGTCACCCGCGGCTGCGCCCCCCTTGCACACCGACCCGCTGAAGGCGTTCCAGCCCATTTCCGCTCATCTTGGCACGGCGCGCAAGGACACGTCAAAAGAACGCCCGCGTCCCAGGCGTCTGGGCAGCGTGCGCAACGCGCGTCCACCGTGGCGGCGCTACTCCGGACGCATCACGTTGACGGCCTGCGGCCCTTTGGCGCCATCGCGCAATTCGTAGAGTACGTCTTCACCCTGCCGCAGCGTCCGGAAGCCATCCATCATGATGGCGGTGTGATGGACGAACACGTCGGTCGCATCATCGCGCGCAATGAAGCCATAGCCCTTCTGATCACTGAACCACTTGACCTTGCCTCGTGCCTTTTGAAAGTTTTCCACGTCAATCACGGTCCGGATCCCTCTGTTGGGTGACTCCTTACACGTGCCATGATGAGGAATGGCCCCTGGAAGTCAGCCACCACGCCCTTACCAGAGAAATGTGAACAAAACTAAGCTTATACCCAGAACCGAGATCTGTCAATAGAAAGAGTGATCTTAAATGCAGCTATCCACTAAGTCTTGATCCTGCAAGATGATATGGGAGTGTAGACAAAGTAAACTTCGGGTGGTGCCCTCAAGCGTCTGGGCTCGGAGGGTGGCCCCCATGTGTCTCAAATGTCCATCACGTCCATTTCGTCCATATCCGCGCTCCGCGGGATTAGCGTAAGGTATTGAAAATGGGCGTGGGGGTCGGCAGGGCCGCGTCGGGCGCGGTTTCGTAGAGCGTGGGACGGTAAAGGACCTGGAAAGGCTCTTCCCGTTCTTTGTCAAACCATTGCACGAGCAAGGCGAGCCCTTCGGCCGCGGCCTCACGCAGGGGCAGCCAGACATGCGCGCAGGCCTCCTTCAGCACGGTCGCCTGCGCGGCATACGTCCAGACGACGACCTCGAAATCCTTGCCGGGCGCGCGGCCGGCAAAACGCGCGCCTTCAACCAGGGGCGCGGCCTTCTCCGTCGAACTGCAATCCACAATGGCCGTCGTGCTGAAATCAAGCAGCAGCCGGTGCGTGGCCGCCGCGATATCGTGGGCATCGAACGTCACTGCCCGCACCAGCGCTTCGTCCAGGGGCAGGCCCGCTTCCTCGAGAGCGCGCACGTAACCGCGCCAGCGCTCGACGCCCGCCTGATAGCCCTCCCAGCCCTTAAGCATCCCGATGCGCGTGTGGCCCCGGTCAATCAGGAACTTGGTGCTCAGGTAGGCGGCCTCTTCGTAATCCGGCGACGCAAAACAAATCTCCGGCAGACTGTCCAGCCGGTTCATCGCCATATACGGCGAGCCGCTCTGGTGTATGCGATGGACCGTCTGATCGTGGATCGGCAGCGGGCCATGGATCACGCAGCCGCTGCAACGCTGTTGCCACAGCGCCCGCGCATAGTCGGAACCGTCGGGCGATTCAAACGGGTTCAAATCAAAACAGATGAATTTTCCGCGCATCCCAAAAATCCGGTAGAGTTCCTCGAACATCCACTGGATCTGCTGGTTGCTGATCGGGACCACCTCCGGCGGCGCGGTGAACACCACCCCCACGCAGTCGCGCCGCTGCCCGCGCATGCTCCGCGCGCCCGAATGCGGCTGGTAGCCAAGCTGGTCGATCAGTTTGGTGATGCGCGCCCGGGTCAGCGGACTCACGCCCGGCTCCTGGTTCAGCACGCGGCTGACCGTCTTGCCAGACACCCCAGCCAAGCGTGCAATATCGTATATCGTATGGTGCGCCATTCCCGCTGACCCCTTCACGTGACTACGAACCTCCGTACCGGGATTGAAGCCTGAAAAACCCCGCTGGCTTTTGTCTCCAATGTCTGTCATCGATGTCCCTGTTTCCAGAATACAAGAATTATACTAGATTCTACTACTTCCGCACCCCACTTCTGCAAATTCCTTGAATCAAGGCTTGACAAAAATCCGTTCATCGCGTATAAATAGACATCGATGTCATCGCTGGAAAAGGGAAACCAATCCCAGTGGACTCTGTTAGAGTCGCTGACATCGATGTCAATCATGGGTATATGCCGCTGCTGAACAGGAGGGTGCTCTTGCTCAAAGACCGCTCAACAATCCTCTTGACAAAAAGAGATATCTCGGCTATAACTAAAGTCATCGATGTCGTAACCTTGGCGCGGAACCCGGGCAGGCGGCGCGGGGAGTGCCTACATCGGTTACCCGGGGAGGGTATTCGTGGGAGGGTTATGTTGGGCTTGCGTGTGATTCTTTCGTACCTTCGGGTGGGCGATTTCTTATTCGATTTCCAGAAGGTATAATGGATCGACGACTGTTTGTTGCGTGAAGTGGCCTTTGCGCCGCGAATTGGGCCGGCGGCGGGCAGTCCGGGGTGCGTGAGAGTTTTGAATCGTCTTGAAGCCAAGGGGCTTCCCAAACGGGTCTATTGGTCGTGGTCATTGCCCCGATGTGAGGGGTTGGCATACTTAGACATCATCTGTACAACGTAGGAGGACATGACAATGTCACGGAAACGAGGCTTTACCCTCATCGAGCTGCTGGTGGTCATCGCTATCATCGGCATTCTGGCCGCGATCCTGCTGCCGGCACTGGCCCGCGCCCGCGAAGCCGCCCGCCGCGCAAGCTGCCAGAACAACCTGAAACAGTGGGGCTTGGTCTACAAAATGTTCGCCAATGAGTCGTCCGGCAACCTTTGGCCACGCGTGGGCGACGAAGGCGACGACGGCACCTATGACGAGAACACCGGTTTGGTTGCCTGCGCCGATGGCGCCCAGATCTTCCCGGAGTACTTGACAGACATGAACATCTATTTCTGCCCGTCCGACCAGCAGATTGCGGAAGACTTCCTTAACTGCTCGACGGGTGGATGGTGCGACCCTAACGGGAATCTCTATCCCGAGTATTTTGACGATCGCAGTTACGTGTACTACGGCTGGATGGCTGAGGACGACGTCGTTTGGGGCACCATGATCATTGCCTCCTTGGTCAACGAAGCTCTCGCTGCCAACTATGCCGCTGCAACTGCGGCCCGTGATGCGGACATTAATGTCAGCACCGTGACGAATGCCCCCGGTTCCAGCTACTGGGCGCTGTATATCCAAGCGACCGTCGGTGCGAAGTTCCCTGCCTATGCCAGCACCCCGCCCCGGGGCAGCGGCGGCAGCGACAAGGTCTTCCGCCTGCGTGAAGGCGTTGAACGCTTCATGATTACGGACATCAACAACCCAGCGGCGAGTGCGGAAGCACAGTCCACTGTTCCCACCATGTGGGACGTGGTGAAGGGCGCGATCGACAGTGACACCGAAGAGTTCGCTCACGTGCCCGGCGGCTCGAACGTGCTGTACATGGATGGCCACGTGTCGTTCGTGAAGTACCCGAGCGCGACGAACACGGTGCCGAATCCGGACATCCCGGTCGCACCGATCACGGCTGCCTTCGGCCGCGCTTACTAATCGTACCGTATACCCGATCGAATGTGCTGCCCGCCGCGAGGCGGGCAGCACATCGCTTTTTATGAGCCACGGCACCGCGGACCCCCAAAGTTTACCCCGCTGTGGCCCGGTCTCCTGACCGCGCCACGGCCTCGACCGCAGGTCTCCTCTTCGCTCGCTGTTCTACCACCAAGGATCACGCTCCCGTGATCCGGCAATTCACAACTCGAAACTGGCCGGCTCCGGTTGGCAGAGTTGCATTGGTATGAGGCCCACGGCATTGGGCGGCGGGAGATGAAACGAAAGAGGTACCTCGACTGATATCATGAGCACGACAAGACAAGCCACACCCCGATTTGTGGTCTGCGTGGATAACAAAGACTACCCCGTGTCCCTTGAATTGCACAAGATATATCGTGTAGTGCCGGATAGGACCGCGGAGGCTGACGGGGACATTAGAGTCATTGACGAAAGCGGAGAAGACTACCTTTACTCCCAGGATCGCTTCGTACCGATCAAGGTCCCGGCCGCGCTCAGGGAATCGCTCCGCTGTGGCCCGGTCTCCTGACCGCGCCACGGCCTCGACCGCAGGTCTCCTCTTTGCTCGCAGGTCTACCACCAATCTTGGGAGACCTTCGGTCGGCCCTGTGGCGCGGTCAGGAGACCGGGCCACAGCGGAGGCAACCCCCTGCTCCCCAAACCACGGACCAGGATGTCCGCGCTCTTCCGAGTTCCGGCTGCGGAAGGGGAAGCCGAGGATGGGCAATTTGCCGACGATGGGGACGCGGCGCTCGGTTTCGCGCACGACCCGGCTCGAGAGCCCACCGATGACCAGGGTCTGGCCGCTGGGAACCTGGACGAAGCCGGTCTGGGAGCGTTTGCTGAAGACGGGGAGGTCCACGCCGCGGCTGTTCTCGATCCGGGCGATGTCGGTGACTTCCAGTTGCGTGATCTGCAATTGGACGAAATCATTGGGCAGGATGGTCGGGGTAAGTTTCATGCTCACGCCGATGGGCCGCCACTTGACGCTCAGTTCGGGCGCGCCCTTGGGATACTGCACGTCCTGATACGGGATTTCGCCGCCCGCCTTGATCTCGGCGGTGCCGCCGTTAATGACCAGAATCTCTGGCTTTGAGATCAGGTCCACGTCTTCTTTCCGCTCAATGCCGCGGAACGCGGCGTCGATGGTGCCGGTCCCGGTATCAATCACACTGGCGGTCAGGCCGAATCCGTTGCGCGTTTGCAGCCCGTCGGCCAGGGTGCCCGTTTCATCGGGCCGCATGGGCGGCGTCGTGCCGGCCGGATTGAACGCGGTCTGATTGGGCACCGGCAAGGTCACGCGGTCGAAATCGGTTACCGGGTTGAAGACATCCGTGCGCACTTCCTGGACCGAGCCGGATTGTTCCCGGCCGCGGACAAAGCGCGTGAAGTCGAGGTTCACGCCCAAGTCCCGGAGACCGGCTTCGTTGGTTTCGCTAATCCACACCTGTACCTGGGTCTGCCGGATGTCCTCGAGCGGTTTCGGCGGCTCAGGCGGGGGCGGGGGCGGTGCAGGCGCGGCCTCGGGCGCGGGTGCAGGCGCCGCTGGCGCCGCCTCAGGCGCGGGTGCAGGCGGCGGTGCCGCCTCGGGCGCTGGGGCGGGCGGCGGGGCCGCTTCCGGCGCAGGTGCCGGTGCGGCCTCCGGTGCAGGCGCTGGTGCAGGCGCCGCCTCGGGCGCTGGGGCCGGAGGGGGTGCTGTTTCCGGCGCGGGTGCCGGGGCGGGTGCCGGCGGCGGAGCCGCCTCCTGGGCGCCCACGGCAACGCACAAGATCATCATGAGGACGATTGGGAGGGCGAGCGTACCCGCGAGCCGGTTACGTAGCCGATTCAGCCTGATCCACTCGATCCATCGAGTCCATTGCGTCCATTCCTTCGCCCGAGCCGGCCTTGAAACTATTCTCGGCGTGGAAGTCATTCCGGCTTCCTCCCGAGGTCGGACGTGACGCCGTTCTTCTCTTCGCCAGCCACGCCTTCCGCGATGCCTTCCGGAATATCGCTGATACCCTCGATCATGCCGCTAATTACGTCCGTCGGCGACAGTTTCTTCTTCCCGTCAGGCTTTTC
>JACPGD010000118.1 GCA_016182645.1 Candidatus Hydrogenedentota bacterium
CGAAAAACCGTTCCTGATATTCAAACACGCTGAACTCACACGACAAGTCCACGATATCGATCAGGTGGCAGGGGATTGCCTCGCCGTCAACAACGTACTCGCCCAAGTCCTTGCCCGAACCAATGTCCAGGCCCCGGTACACCTGGCGTGAATCCGCCGACAGGACCTCCCCCTGCAACGCTTGGGCCAGCCGTACGCCCAACGCCGTCTTTCCCGACGCCGTGGGCCCAAGAACAACCACTGTATTGGGTCTTACCTCTATCATCTTGCTTCGTTAATGATGTATCCTGAACAGTAAACTGAACGATTTCTTATCAGGATAGCGCCATGAATGACCACACCGCCCGCTTCGTTTTCTTGCTGATCTGCCTGGGATCCACCTCGGCGGGCTTCGCCGTCCCAGCCATTATCGATACTGTTGTCGTCTTCGACCACGGGACGGAAGGATATCACACCTTTCGCATCCCCGCGCTTGCACGTACACATGACAACACGCTCCTGGCATTCTGCGAGGGTCGCAAGAATGGAATGATCGACACCGGCGATATTGATCTTGTGCTCCGCCGCAGCCAGGACGGCGGCAGGACTTGGTCGCCCCTCATCCTCGTTGTGGATGACGCCGCGAACACCTGCGGCAATCCCGTGCCCGTCGTGTTGCACTCCGGCGAGATTCTCCTCGTTCTCACCAAGAATGACGGTGATGCCACTGAAAACGAAATCAACCGCGGGACGGCCGCTCCGCGCTCCGTCTGGCTGACCCGCAGCAAAGACGATGGTGTTACCTGGTCTACCCCAGAAGAGATTTCCGCCCAAGTTCGCAAGTCAACTTGGCGGTGGTACGCCACGGGGCCCGGCCACGGCATCCAGATTCGCACCGGCCGCATAGTCGTTCCCGCGAACCACTCCCTCGATGAAACCCCGTCCTCCTGGCACTCCCATGTCATCATCAGCGACGATGGCGGCCAGAACTGGAGCCTCGGAGGCGAAGCGGAAAGCATGACCAACGAATCCACGGTGGCTGAGTTGTCTGATGGCCGGCTCTACCTGAACATGCGCAATTACCGCGGTAGCCATCGTCGCGCCTTCAGTTTCAGTGACGATGGAGGCGCGCACTGGAGCGCTGTCCGGGAAGATCCCGCGCTGACCGAACCCGTCTGCCAGGCCAGTGTGCTTGCAGCGGGCAGGCTGCTCCTCTTCGCCAATCCGGCCAGCGAAAAGCGTGAGCGCCTCACCGTCCGCATCAGTCCGGATGGTGGCCGGTCGTGGCCCAATGCCCTGCTCCTCCACGATGGCCCCAGCGCCTACTCCGACTTGGCCGCGCTTGCCGACGGCGCCGCCTGTCTCTATGAATGCGGCGAAAAACAGGCCTACGAGCACATTGCTTTCACCAAATTCATACTCGACTGACGAACCTTGGCCCACGGCACGCTCAGGTCGGCGTGCGCGTGAATAACGTCAGTCCGATGATTAGGAACACGGCATTCGCAAACCACGCGGCCACAAACGGTGAGAGCACTTCCAGATAGCCCAGCCCCGCGCTGGCGTAAAACACGAGCACATAGGCCGTGCCAATGGCGATGCTCAACCCGAAGCCCACGGAAAGGCCCCCCCGCCGCAGCCGGATCGCGAAGGGCAGCGCCAGCAGCATCATGATGAAGCACAGCGCCGGCCGCGCAAACTTGTTGTAGTACTCGATCCAGTATTTGTCCGTGCGCATCCCCAGCGACGCCGCCCGCTCCAGATCACTGCGCAACCGGGCGGCGGTCTTCGTGTCGGCCGGCGCCTCGAGCGCAAAGAGCGCCTCCGGAGGCTCTGTGAACGGTGCAGGCGCCTGCGTGATCCGTGTCGTCGTATAGTTCATCTCATTGAGCGGATAGGTATCGAGGCGCACACCGTTCTCGAGCAGCCACTGTCCGCGCGTTTCGTCCCAGTAGATCCGGTCCGCGAGGATGTCTACCGCCAGGTCCGGCGAGATCATTTTCAGGATGACATCCTCGCCCGTCAGCGCCACGCGATTGAATTTCAGCACGTGACACGTCCATCCCCCTTCCAAATTCGTCCAACTCACCCCCCGCCGGTCGTCTTCCGAAAACTTGCTGAAGTATTTCCGCTCGATCTCCGCCGCCTTCGCCGTCGCCCGTGTGCCCGGCCCTTCTTCCAGCGCAAACGCCAGCAGCGACATCCCCAGCGCCACCGTCAGCGGCGCCCGCGCCAGCCGCCGCAAACTGATGCCGCCCGCTAGCGCCGCCGTTACTTCATTGTCTTGCGCCGCGCGCCCCAGCACCATCAGCCCTGCCACCAGCACCGCCAGCGCCGCTGCTTGAAATTTGAACAGGATCATTGGCGCGAGCGCCAGATAATACAGCGCCACGATGTGCAAGGGAATGTCGAATTCGGTGATGTTGTCCGCCCGGTGCGTCAGCAGATCCACCAACACGAACAACAAGACCAGCGACAGCATGATCTTCACAAGCAGGCTGATCAGCCGGCGCCCGAGATAGCGATCCAGCAGCGTCATACGCGGTCCACCCGCCACAACAACGCGGCGCCGGCGCAGAACAGCGCCAGATTGGGAATCTGCGCCAACAGTGCCGCCTGCCACAGTTCCGGCAAGATCGCCGCGCCTAGCGCCGCGCCGATGGCCATTTCCACCATCTTCCTCAACAGGAAATAGACGGCGACAATCACAAACCCGCTCGCAAACGTGTAGGACCGGCCAGAGCGCCGTGTCCGCGCGCCAATCGGCGCCGCCACGACGCTCACCGCCAGACACATGAGCGGCAACGACAACCGTTCGCTAATGGCAAGGCGATACGACAACAGCGATTGCATGACGGGAATTGTCTGACGCACTTTCAACGCTGCCGCCGCCTGTGTTTGAAGCTGGTACAACTGCGATACGGTGTTCGCCTCATCGCCCGTGGCAGACTCTCCGCTGAGTTGGGGGACAGGCCGCCGCAATTCAGGGAAAGGGATGCGGGCCATCGTTTCATCCTTGCCGGGCTGAATGAAGAGGCCGTTCTTGAGCAGTAACTCGGAACGTCCCCTCTCTTTCACCAATTGTGCGCTTTCGGCATAATAGGTGGAGGCTTTCCCGCCGCCCATGGGCACGAGCACCACAATATCGCGCAATGTGCCGTCAGGGTCCTTCTCCCCGATGTAGACGCGCCAACCGGTTGCTTCATCGCCGTACTGGTGCATCTCGCCCGTCGGCAACATGTCGAGCGTCAGCCGCACGAGCATGTCCGTCTTCAGATCATGGAAGCGCCGAAACGCCCAAGGCTGGCCGAGATCGAAGATAAAGAACGTGAACACGCTCAGCGCCGCGCCCATAAGCACAATCGGCAGCACCAGCCGCTTTAGGGGGATGCCGGCCGCTTTCAGCGCAATCAGCTCGCTCGACTGGGCCATTCGCCCGAACGTCAACATGATCCCGAGCAGGAACGTGATGGGGATGATATAGCCCACGAGGTTGGGGGCGGCATAGAGCGAGATGCGCGTGATGTCCATCAGCGTAAACTGCGCGATCGGCAGTTCGTTCAAGAAAGACACCACCTCCTTCTGGACCGCGCCACCAATCAGCACGACGCTGATCACCACCGCCGCCAGCAGCGCCGGCACCCAGATTTGACGGACGATGTAGCGATCAACGAGCGACAAGAAGGGCCTGCCTTGTTGCATTCCTATAAAGGACGCCAAGGAGAAAGAGAACCAATGCGAGATTACGATAGCGGTTCGAGGTCTTCAGCAGCAGGAACTAACCCTTCTTCTTCTGGAACTCGACCATGAAATCGCGCAACGCCTGGCAGCCTTCGAGCGGCATGGCATTATAGATGGACGCTCGGCAGCCGCCGACCGACCGGTGGCCCTTGAGCCCGTCCAACCCCTGCGCCGTCGCCTGACCGATGAATTCCTTCTCCAGCGCCTCCTCTGGCAACCGGAAGGTGACATTCATCAAAGACCGGCTGTCCTTCTGTGCGTGACCGCGGTAGAACCCGCCGCTACCGTCAATGGCGAAATAGAGCAATTGAGCCTTCTTCTGGTTATGGGCCTTCACCTTTTCGAGTCCGCCCATGTCCTCCAACAGCCATGAGGTCACCAGCCCGACGATGTAGACCGAGAAACACGGCGGCGTGTTGTAGAGCGAATCGTTTTCCGCCATCAGCCGGTAATCCAGCATTGACGGCAGTCCCTGCGGCACGCGCTCCAGCAGGTCCTTGCGCACAATGACCACCACTACCCCAGAAGGTCCCACGTTCTTCTGTGCCCCCGCATAGATCAATGAGAACTTGCTCACGTCCACCGGCCCCGACAGAAAGCTCGAGGAGAAGTCGCAGAAAAGCGGTTTGCCACCCACTTCCGGCGGCACCGGATATTCGACGCCCTGGATCGTTTCATTCGACGTGAAATGGACATATGCGGCGTTCGGATCGAGTTTGAGTTCGTCGTTGCGCGGTACGCGCACGAAGTTCTCTTCCTTCCCATTCCACGCCACCTTCACCTCGCCATGCTTCTTCGCCTCACTGATCGCCTTGCTCGCCCAGGAACCCGTATGGATGTAGTCGGCCGACTGTCCCGCCAGGAAATTCATCGCGATCATCGAGAACTGAAGCGACGCGCCGCCCTGGAGGAACATCACCTGGTACGCATCCGTCAGGTCCAGCAAAGACGCAATATTCTGTTTTGCCTGCGCGTGAATCGCATCATAGGCCTTCGAGCGATGGCTGATTTCCATGACAGATGCGCCCGCGCCCGGATACAGCACGAGCTCTTCCTGCGCCTTTTTTAGTACCGGCAGCGGCAACGTGGCCGGGCCTGCCGAGAAATTAAACATGCGTTGCTCCACAGTTCTTCTCCTTCGTTTCCGTTGGGAACCAACGGTAGAAATGCCCAGAAATGTCCCCCGCCGCCCGCCCACCCGGCAGGCCGCCGTATACTAGCACCACCGCCTATGCCTACTCCACATGCAGGCCACGCGTTTGCCGGGGAGTGGACGGGATGGACTGAAGGGAAAATTGCAGGGACTCCCCTCATTTGACACACCGTCCATTCCCTTCTACAATTAAGCGGCATGAAAAAGCTCTTCTTACAGGCAAGCGGTTCTGCCGTGCTGGCGTTGCTGCTGGTGGCATCGGTGCTCCTTGCGCCGATCCACGCTTCGGCCTGTGCCGCCGCCTGTCTGGAGCAATCCGGCGCCGCGGCGCATGACGCCTCCTGCTGCCAGCGGGAGAAACCGTCCGCGCCGGCGCACTGCCCAAGCTGTCCGGGCGCCCCCGCCCGCGATAGCGCCCCGTCGCCCGAGAAAGCCTGCGGTGCTACCCACGCCAATGCTTGCTCCTGCGATCACAGCGTGGTGACAGCCGTTGCGGTGGTCACTGCCCCCGCTTCGCCGCCGGTGGTCATCCCGGCGGTGGCGCCTTCCCTCAGCGAGGCCGCTCTACTGACCTCGCATCAACCCGCCTCTTCCCTGGCCGCCCCATCCCCTCCGGCGGTCTCCGCCTATCTGGCACATTGCAGCATTTTGTGCTGATCGCCTTTTGTCTCTTCTCTCTTTGATTCCTTGTTCATTTCCTCTAGCCTATAGGACCTATACGACATATAGGACCTATACCGATGCAAGGGCACGATGTGGGAAAAGGCCGCTTGAATGATTGAACAACTGATTGAATTTTCTTGCCGGAACAAGGCGGTGGTGATCATCGCCTTTCTCGGACTTACGGGCTATGGCATCTGGGTTTTGCAGCATACGCCCGTTGATGCGATCCCGGACCTGTCCGAGAACCAGGTCATTGTCTTCACGGACTGGATGGGCCGGAGTCCGAAAGAAATTGAAGACCAGATCACCTACCCCTTGTCCGTCAATTTGCAGGGTCTGGCGGGAGTGAAGGCGGTCCGATCTTCGTCCGAGTTCAATTTCTCGATGATCAACATCATCTTTGACGACTCGGTCGACTTCTATTTCGCCCGCACCCGGGTGCTCGAGCGGCTGTCCCTGGCCAGCACTTTCCTGCCGGAAGGCGTTGTGCCCTATCTCGCGCCGGACGCCACCGCCTTAGGCCAGATTTTCTGGTACACGGTGGAAGGCGAAGGACGGGACCTGGGAGAGTTGCGCGCGCTTCAGGACTGGTACGTCCGTTACCAACTCAACTCTGTCCCGGGGGTGGCCGAGGTCTCGAGCGTGGGGGGTATGCCGCGGGAGTACCAGGTGGATGTCACGCCCGAGAAGCTGCGCGCCTACCAGGTGACCCTGGGCGAAATCTATTCCGCGCTGGCCCGCAGCAACAGCGCCGTCGGCGGCCGCGTCGTGCAGAAGGGGAACGCGGAGTACCTCATCCGCGGGGTGGGCTGGATAGAGAGCCTGGACGACATCCGGTACACGGTGGTCACGGTCCGGGAAGGCATCCCGGTGACGGTGGGCGATATCGCCACCGTCCAGATGGGGGCAGAATTCCGCCGTAGCGTGCTCGAGAAAGACAGCCAGGAAGTCACGGGCGGCGTGGTCATGATGCGCTACGGCGAGAACCCCCTCGAGGTGACCGGGCGCGTCAAGGAGAAGATCCGTGAATTGCAGAAGGGCCTGCCGGAAGGGGTCCACATCGTCCCCTTCTACGACCGCACCCGCCTCATCGAAGGCTCGATCCACACCGTCACCACGATCCTCGAACACGAAGTCCTGATCGCCACGGTCGCCATTCTGCTCATCCTCACGCATGTGCGCAGCGTCTTCGTGGTCATCATTACCCTGCCGCTCTCCATCCTCACCGCGTTCATTCTAATGCAATGGTTTCGCATCTCGTCCAACATCATGTCGCTGTCTGGCATTGCCATTTCGATCGGCATCCTGGTGGATCAGGCCATTGTCATGCTCGAAAACGCGACACACCGCCTCACCCAGCACTTCGGGGACAAACCCATCCGGGGAGACACCACGGAGATCGTCGTGGGTGCGATGCGCCAGGTGGGCCGGCCTATTTTCTTTTCCGTGGTCATCATGGTGATTTCGTTCCTGCCGGTCTTCGCCCTCTCGGGGCAGGAAGGCAAGCTCTTCCATCCGCTGGCGTTCACCAAGACCTTCGCGCTCATCGGCACGGCCATTATCTCGATCACGCTTGTCCCGGCCATTGTTCCCCTCTTGGTGCGCGGCCGGCTCTCGCGCGAAGAAAACAACTGGATCGTCCGCAGCGTCATCGAGATGTACCGGCCTGTCCTTGGTTTCCTGATGGGCAAGCCCAAGACCGTCGTATGGCTGTTCGTGCTCTTGCTCGCCTTCGGCTACTACACCGCGCGTCACCTGGGCCGCGAGTTCATGCCGCCCCTGGATGAGGGCGGCATCATGGACATGCCCGTCACGACGCCGCGCGCTTCCGTGACCGAGGTGGCCGATGACATCAAGGCGCGCGACGCCATGCTCCGCGCACTGCCCGAAGTCGAGATGGTCGTCGGCAAGGCCGGCCGGGCCGAGACCCCGACGGACCCCTCGCCCCTGGACATGATCGAGACGATTATCACGCTGCGCCCGCGGGAGCAATGGATCAAGCGGAAGGTGAAAACTGCCGACGCGGAAAAGGAGATGGAGCGCCTCGTGCGCGCCCTCGAAAATGCCGGGACCCTCACCCCCTTCAAGACTGATGCAGAACGGTCGGGTTTCGTGGCCAGCGCGGCAATGAGCGCGTTGTTCCGATACGACGCGGCGATGCGGCTGGAGGTCATGGGCCGCCTGTTCGAGCACGAGGACGCCCTGGCCGAGGCTTCGGTCCGGTTTGCCGCTGAAAAGCTGTTCGATCAAGTAAGCCAGCATCAGGCCTGGATCGCACCACCTTCGGAGGCCGAAACCGATACTCTGATCGAGGAACTGTTCGCAACGCACCGCGCGGCATTTGCCCACAACCCCCTCCTCGTGGATGTTGAGTCCCTCGTCAATGATGTCCTGATGCGGCTGGACATGGCGAATCGGCTCGGTGCCAGCACGGCGGAGGTCCTCGCGCCGGTCGAGTCGCCGTGGGGACAAATGATGGACGCCGCCCGGGAATCCTTCGGCATGGAAAGAAAGGATTTCTTCGAGCTTACCCTCGAAGCGCTGGAGGAGTTCCGCCATGAGCAGGCCGGCCTCTGGATGAAACAAACCAATCAGGCGCTCTTCAACCCCGCGATGCAGGAGTTGGCCAAGGCGTTGCTCGCGGAAGTGGAATCGGCGGCAACGATGCAGAATCTCTGGCGGAAACAAGAGCTGCCGGCCACCCTTCAGGCGGCCGCGCTCGGCGAGGAACTCGGGCAGCGCAATTTCCTGTGGCAAAAGACAAAGAAGGACGTTGTGCAAGAACTCGATTCGTTTGTACGCCAGGTCGGCTGGTCCAATATCTGGACCCAGCCCATTATCAATCGGGTCGACATGCTGGCGACCGGTGTCCGCACCCAGCTTGCCGTTAAGGTCTTTGGTAGTTCCCAGCAACAGATTCAGGACGTGTCCAACCAGGTGGCGGAAGTATTGCGTGGGATTCAGGGCGCCGTGGACGTGGTGGCGGACCAGACAGTGGGCAAGGGGTACGTGGAGATTCGCATCGACCGCCAGAAGGCCGCGCGTTATGGCGTAAACGTGGGCGACGTGCAGGACATCATCGAGGTGGCCCTGGGCGGCAAGCCCATCACTAAGACCGTTGAAGGACGGGAGCGATATCCCGTGCGGCTGCGCTATGCGCGCGATTACCGGGCCGACGAACAAGCTATTCAGAATATCCTCGTTTCCGCTTCGGGGGAGAGCATGGGCGGCACACCTGGCGCAGGCATGAGCGGCGCGCCGGAAGCGCCCCCGGCGGCGCCTGGGCGGCCGGCCCGCGCCGACATTTACCTGCGGGACGTGGCCGACGTGAACGTCGTGGAAGGCCCGGTCGTGATCAAGAGTGAGAATGGACTTCTTCGCTCCTACGTGCAACTTAATGTGCGCGACCGCGACATTGTGGGCTTTGTCGAAGAAGCGCAGCGCGCCGTGGCAGCGAAGATGAAGCTGCCCGAAGGCACATTTCTCGAATGGACGGGCCAGTTCGAGCACCAAGTCCGGGCGAAGCGCACGCTGCGCATCGTCTTTCCCGCAGTCCTCTTGCTTATATTCCTTATCCTCTACATCACCTACCACGACTTCACCCACGCCGTGCTCATGATGATGGCCGTCCCCGGTGCGTTGGCCGGCGGCGTCATCTTTCAGACCCTTTTCGGCTACAACTTCAGCGTGGCTGTCTGGGTCGGCTACATCGCCTGTTTCGGCATGGCAACGGAGACCGGCATCATCATGCTGGTCTACCTGCGCGACGCGATCGCCGAAAAGGGTGGCCTCGAAGGGATCAAGAGTATAGACGAATTAAAGGAGACGGTGATGGCCGGCGCGATCCACCGCTTGCGGCCCAAGCTGCTCACAGAAGCGACGGCGATTGTGGGGCTTGCGCCGATGCTGTGGGCGCGCGGCGTGGGCGCCGAGGTCATCGCCCCCATGGCTGCCCCCGTCCTGGGCGGCCTGCTCATTGCTGATGAAGTGATTGACATTTTCCTGCCGGTGCTGTTCTTCCAGGTGGAGAAGCGCCGTTGGCGCAAGGTGCAGACAACGCTTGAACAAATCTCCCGCGTAAAGGAACTGATACATGAGTGAAGAAGTGAAGAAACGCCCAGGATTCATGAAGCGCCTGCTGTTTTTCCTCAAGTTTTTGGAAATCCGGCTGCGCTTCGTCATGATTCTCGTGGTCACCGCGCTCGCCGTGGGTTACTGGGACCATATCCAGAACTATTACGAGCGCTGGCAACGCGAACGCGCCGGTTCCGAGCACGCGGGACACACGGAAACCGAGATGCAGAGCGACATCGAGTATTACTGCGGCATGCATCCCTTTGTCGTGCGCGACCGCCCCGGCAAATGCCCGATTTGCGGGATGGACCTCACACCGCGCAAGAAGGGCGCGCCGGTGACCCTGCCGGAAGGCACGCTGGCGCGCGTGCAGGCGTCCCCCGAGCGCGTGATGCAAGCGGGGGTGCGGGCGGAGCCGGTGCTTTATCGGATGCTCTCCCGCACAGTCGAGTCCTACGGCGCCGTTGAAGTGGATGAGACGCGCTTGACGGACATGGTCGCCCGTTTTCCGGGCCGCGTCGAGGATCTGGCCGTCAATACCACGGGGCAATACGTCGAGCAAGGGCATACCCTGGCCCGCATCTACAGCCCTGAATTCCTGGCCGGATCGGACGAATACCGCCGGGCGCTCGCGGCCTATGAACGCATCAACGGCGTTCCCTCGGTCAGTGCCGCGGAGAAAGAGCGGGCATTGCGGCTCGTCGAAGGCGCCCGGCGCCGCCTGCAACTGGCAGGGTTCACGGAGGACCAATTGGCGGCGGTCGGTAAAGGGACCACCCCGAAGAACGAGGTCACCCTCTATTCGCCGGTCTCGGGTACCGTGATGGAGAAGAACGTCATCGAGGGCCAGACCGTCGAGGAGGGGACGGTCCTTTACCGGATTGCGGACCTCTCGACGCTCTGGGTCCAGGTGCAGGTACTTGAATCCGACATCTCGGCGGTGCGCATCGGCATGCCCGTCGAGGTGACGAGTGTGACCTGGCCCGGAGAAATCTTCTACGGCACGGCCGACTTTGTCTACCCGGAGGTAAACCCTGAGAACCGGTCCGTCAAGGTGCGGGTGGTGGTCAAGAACCACGAGGGCAAACTCAAACCGGGGATGTATGCGAACGCGGTCATTCGCGCGCCCATGGGCCAGTATGGGCCGCCGGGCAAGCTTGACTTGCTTAAGGCCGCGACCGCCACACCCGCGCCACCGGCGGACGCGCCGCCGCCCAAGCTGCCCACCACCACGCCCGAAGACGCCCAGCGCTACCTTGCTTCGCTCGAAGAAGGCGCGGGCTATTACACCTGCACCATGCATCCTGAAGTTGTTTCGGATCGCCCCGGCGACTGCCCGAAGTGCGGCATGAAACTCGTCGAGGAAAAGAAAGGTGCTCCGGCGGCCCAAACCCCGGCCGCCGCGCCACCGCCCAGTCTGCCCACCACCACGCCCGCCCAGGCGGAGGCCTTTCTTGCGACGGTGCCCGCGGGAGGCAAATACTACACGTGCACCATGGATCCGCAGGTGGTGTCGGACAAGCCGGGGGAATGCCCGCTGTGCGGCATGAAGCTCACGCCGGCCACGAAACCCGCGGACGTGGAAGGCCCCGGCGGTGGTTCCTACGAGCGCTGGGCCGAAGGCTACGCCTGCGGCATGCACCCGGATGAACTCAGCGAGAAGCCGGGCAAGTGCACCATTTGCGGGTGCGGCATGGAGATGACCCAATGGGAGGTCGAACGCGTGCTGTCCATCCCCGAGAGCGCCGTCATTGACACCGGCGCGCGCAAAATCGTGTATGTGGAGGCGGAACCAGGCCTCTACGACGCGCGGCAAGTGGAACTCGGCCCGCGCAGCGGGAACTACTATCCGGTGCTGGCCGGACTGACGCTGGGCCAAA
>JACPGD010000116.1 GCA_016182645.1 Candidatus Hydrogenedentota bacterium
ACGGACATGCTGGTGGAGTTGGCGCGAAACGCAGGCCCTGCGCACGGCCTCTACGGCGCGAAGATCACCGGCGGCGGCGCGGGCGGGGTGGTGGCAGTATTGGGCCATGCTGAGACGGCAGAGGCTGTTAGGAGTATCATGGATGGATATCTTGAATACACCGGATCGAACGCCTCTGTATTTGAAGGCAATTCGCAGGGTGCGGACGTATTTACTAACTAGCTCATAATATAGGCTACACTGTCGGCATGAAAAAAGGACCGGACCAGAGACGGGCGGCGCTGGATAGCGTGCAGGTCGCCTTCGACGCGGGCGCGCAGTGATTCGCCGCGGCGTAGCGGCTTCTTCGAGACACCACATTGCCGCAGGTGATTCCACACGAATTCGTCTGGGTTCAGTTCCGGCGCGTAGCCCGGCAGGAAATGAAGTTCGAGTTGGCCTTTCGTGGATTGGACGAAGTCCGCCACGACCTTGGCCCGATGAGCGGGATGCCCATCCACCACCAGCATGACGGGACAACGGCGTCCTCGCAAAAATGCCTTGAGGAATTCCACGAAGCGTCCGGCATTGAAGCGGCCCGTGTAGACGGCGTACCAGAAACCGCCGCGCATCGTAACGGCGGAGATGGCGTTGACACTCTGGCGCTGGCCGCTGGTGGCGACCACGGGGGTCTTACCCTTGGCGCCCCAGGTGCGCTGCAAGGGGGCGTCGGAACGGATACCGGCCTCATCGAGGAAGAATATGTCCGCGCCCCGGCGTTTGGCGCGGGCGCGCAGTTTTGGAAATTCCTCGCGCTGCCATTTCTCGATGGCCTCCGGATCGCGTTCGTAGGCGCGGCGCAACGGCTTTTGCGGAGTGATCTCCAACTCGGCCAGCAAGCGGCCCACGGTGGCGACGCTCAGCGTAATGCCGAACTTCTGCTCGATCAGTTGGGTGACGATCTGGCGCGTCCACAATCCGAAATCGAAACCGTACTGCCGCGGGTCCCGTCCGCAGATCCATTTCCGGACGTGCTGCTTTTGCCGATTCGTCAGGGTGACCGGGCGTCCGGTGCCGCGCCGCGAGGCCAGCGCCTGCTCGCCCCCTTTCTCGTGGGCGCGCAGCCACCGGTAAATGGTCGTGCGGCACAGCCCGTAGCTCGCGATGACCTCGCTGGGCCGTTCCCCGTCGCGTACGCGTTGCACCGCCATGCGACGGATCGTCTCGGAAGTTTCGTGCGAAAGGGTGCGTCCATCGATTTTCATGGACGCAGTATAGCAGAACCGACTCGAAAAGTGTAGTCTAAATTATGAACTTATTAGTAAGGCTACCCTCTCCAATTGGGTGAGCCGCGTGAGTCAGCAGCCTCAAGCGCGAACAAGACGATTGGCCCGAGAAACTCAGGGCAACCGTCGCGCTTGAAGCTGCCACCCTCGAGTCTGCGTTCAGTTCAACTGCCGAATTTAGGTTACAGGCGCCGCGGCCAAAACGACGCGGAGAGCAGCACACAGCCCAAGAGCAACAGGTCCCCCAGCGACTTACCCAGACCCAAGAACTCAAAGAGGGCGCGGCAGTCACACCCGCCGGTCACCCCCGCCACTTCCTCTAATTCGTTTTCGGTCACAGCGCCGTCATCATTCAGATCAAGCTGATTGAATTGTCCCTGTGTCAACTCCGACACCTGCGACTGTGCTTCGGCGAAGGTCAGGCGCCCGTCGCCATTCCCGTCCGCATCATTGAATGTCGCCAGCACTTCCTCCGCGACGTCTTCAATCGATGGTTCCCCCTCTCCTTCTCCTTCGCCCTCACCCTCGCCTTCACCCTCACCTTCGCCCTCGCCTTCACCTTCCCCTTCGCCTTCACCCTCGCCTTCTCCCTCACCTTCTCCTTCACCTTCTCCCTCGCCTTCTCCCTCGCCCTCGCCTTCACCCTCACCTTCGCCCTCACCTTCACCTTCGCCTTCACCACCCTGCGGGGAGCGGCTGGCCTCGGGGGTGTTGCCATAGGCGCCCATGTTGATGCGTCCGCCGTTGGGCTGCGGTTCGTTCTCGAAACTGTCCGCGGGGTTGCCGGCATCAATACACGGGCTCGTCACCTCATCGTTGACAAAATCTTTCGGAATCGGCTCCCACCGGCCAAAGGCAGACTTCAAGTGGAAATCTGCTGCGTCAGGATCGGCGAACAGCGGGTCTTGCATGATATTGCCTGTCCCCGCGATAGCTTCTTCGGAATCCCCATACGTGACCGCCAGCGACGAGTCGCCGGTCACAAAAAAGTCATCACCGTCGTTCCCCCAGAAGATGGTGTTGCGCACGGTGACCTCGGAGTACCCCTCGATGTACAGTCCATTCCCGCCGACATACCAGTCCGGCGGCGGATTGTACGCAATCGTGCAGTTAATGATGGTCACCCGCGACCCCATCGGGATTTCGTCAAATACCCCTCCGTCGACATACACCGCGCCGGCGCCCGTGACGCCCGACTTGGTCTCGTTGTGGAAGACCAACTCGTGATCGAGCGTGGCCGTGGCCCCCTCGTCGATGAAAACCCCGGCCCCCTGGCCAGACGCGAAGTTCTCGAACACGACATTATGCGACAGGTTCGCAACTGTACCGGGATTGAAGACGAGGATGCCGCCACCCCAGCCATATCCCAGTTCCCGTCCGATTTCATTGCCGTATACCCTGTTCCGCGTGATCGTGGCATTCGGCGAGGCCACATAGATCCCGCCGCCATGGTCCTGGACGCCCACATTGCCATTCACGGTATTGCCCGCGATACGCACGGCGGCGCCACGAAAAACGGCCATGCCCGCCCCGCGGCCGGCCGTGTTGTTGCGAATCGTGTTGTTCTCAATCACGATGTCCGCGTCATCTGAATAGACCCCGCCCCCGAACGATTCCAGTTCGGGCCTTCGCGGGTCATTGGCTTCGATGGTGTTGTTCGTGATGCGCGGCGCCCCGCCCGTCACGTAAATGCCGCCCCCATGCGAACCATAGGGCAATTCAATCGTGCTGCCACCCCCGCCGCTGATAGAAAAGCCGTCCACCACGCTCGTTCCCGCATTGACCAAGGTCACCACGGACTCATTGCCGCTCCCCTGCAATGCCGTCACGTTGGCTGCCGCATCACGGGTCTCGAAATCGCCCCCGCTCCCCGCGGCATAATCGCCCGTCGTGCCGCCTACGAAGCCGCCCAACAGCGAGACTTGTTTCTCCGAAACAAGGACGTTCTCCTGGTAGTTGCCGCCCGCCACCTTCACCGTATCGCCCGCACCGGCCGCGTCCACGCCGTCCTGGACACTGGTGAAAGGATTGTCCGGCGAACCATCCGTCACGCCCGTCTCATTGTCTTCATCCACACAAAACGTTTCCGCCGTCCCCGCCGCCGACAGGAGTGCCAGCACCGCAACCAGGAGCGGAAACAACGCCCATGCCGCGGGGGAATGTCCGCGCCCGTTGCTCCGCTGCAAAAGAGATGATTGACACATGGCTGTGATCCTCTCGCCGCCAGCGCAGCGGCTTTGTTGCCAGGTCTAAACGCACGGCAGCCCCTCTAGAAAAGGGGAACCACCATGAACGCACCACGTCAGCGTTCGAACCATTCCAGCATACACCACCGCCGCTTGCTTGAAAAGGGGGGGAATCCTAGTTGTCGTTAGTTGGGTCAAAAAGTCGATTAGGTCAGCACGGCATCATGATTCCAACGGAAGGCATTGCAATGAACCCACGCGTTCCACGAGATTTGATGCACAACCTCGTGCTTCCCGTCCTCCTCTTCGCGGCCTTGGGCGGGATGACTTGGGCCGTGCGCGGCTCCTCCGGGTATGGAGCGATGAAGGGCTGCATCTTCGCGGGGGTTGCCTGGGGCGCCGCCTGGTGGTATCTCGCCCGTGACCCGAACGGCGTCCAGTCACGCCGCTACGCTTCGGGCTGGATCATCCTCGCGCTCACGCTCGGCGTCGGCATTTCCGGAGCGCGCGGCTGGATGCAATGGCCGAGTTTCTTTGATGGACAACTCCAGACCAATGCCAGCAAGGGCGAATTCGTCCCCATCTCGCGGCTCTATGGTTTCCTCTGGCTTTTCATTGCCGGCATGCCTTGGGCAGGCCTCGGCGCCTGTTTCCTCGCGTGGTGCGGCCCGTTGCGCCCGACTGCCGCCTGGCAGTGGGCGCTGCGCATTGGCTGTGGCCTGGGCGCGGCGCACCTGGCGGTGTGGCTTTTTGACAGCTACCCCGAAGTGTTCCTGCCGCTCTACAAGAGCATGAAGTCCCAGTACCTGGATCTCGAAACCAACCCGAACCTCCGCCGTTTAATTGGCGACAGCCGTTCCGCCATCCGCCACCTTGGGTTCTACGTGGGCTTCCTCGTGTTCGAACTGGGCCGGCGCGACTGGAAGAACGTCGTGCTCATCCTGGCCGTGGGCATTATCAATGGCACGGGCTGGGCGCTCCTCCAGAATTGGAAATGGTCCAATGATTTCTGGCCCAGCGCCACTTTCAATTTCTGGCGGTGCTGGGAGTCTTCGGGCGGCATCAGTATTGGCATTGCCTACGGTATCGCGTACTACCTGGTCAACCGGCCGATGTCCGGTCGAGAATTGTCCCTGCGCAACACGGCGCCGCGAAACTATAGCAACCCGCTGCTTCGGTGGGCGCCGCCCGTCCTGATGCTGTTTATCGCCCTGTTCGTTCGCTATGAAATGACGCACGGCTGGGCGCGGGAACTCGGTGGGCGCGGGACAGATTGGGCCTCTTTCATCCGTTTCCAATTGATCGTCGGCTTGTGGGCAAATCTGTATGTGCTGGCCGCTGTTATTTACCAGATTGCCTTCTTCCGGCTGCGTGCGACGAGCACCGACGATGTCTGGCCAGCAAGACGGAAAAACCTCGATTGGCTTGCGACGTACTACGGGCTGATGACGCTGCTGGTCCCGTTCATGCTCGGCGAAGTGGCGGGCTGGTTTGGTTTCAATTTCATCAGCATCCTCACGTTCTTTGGTACGGCCGCGGTCTTTGTCGCCCTTTATTACCGCTTGCACGGCAGCGCCCCGGGTCCGAACGGCGAAGACCCCACCTTGGAGCGCTGGGGCGTCTACCTTGGCTTACTCGTGGGGCTGGGACTTTCGATAAAGAACGGGTCGCGGGGGTGGGCCAATATTTACCTCGGCAACGAAGACTACTGGGGCCGGGTGTACTGGAATCTTATCGGGCCGCTCTTAGTGCTGGTGCTGATCGTGATCGTGGTGCGGTTGCTGGCGCGGCCGCTGCCGCATGGCTACGCGGGCGACGCTTTCCCCCATGCCTATAAACTGCTGTGGCTGATGCTGATTGTCCAAAACATCCTCGCGCAACTCATCACCGGGCCGGTCTGGGAATGGAACGAAGTCGCCTTCAGCATCTATTACGTGCTGCTCTTCCTGATTTCGACGATCATTGTTTACCACTACCGTTGCCCCCCGCTCCGGAAATTCCACTCCGGCTCATCGCCGCAGCGCGTCGATGCAGTCCATCATTTCATCCCGTAATCTCTCGACGGCGCCATCGTTGTTGCTCGCATCAATGACGTAACGGGCAGCCCCGTACCGTGCTTGTTCCAAGGCCTGATTGCACATGCCTGGAACGGTATTTTCAAGCAGGTGTTCAATCTTCTCACTCGCGCCCGTACTCGTCGCGGGATCGCGCAACTTCTCCCGCAATGCGATGAGGATGCGCGTGTCTTCCATTCCTTCGCGCACGGCCTCCCACCGGCGGCATACCGTCGGGCTGCCGTCGGCATTGGTATAGACCAGGGGGAATTCGTTTGGGTCTGCTTCCCACATGGACGGCCCGATGTTGTAGCACCAAAACCCAACGCCGGTGGCGCCAAAGTTGAATCCGGAAATGGCGGCGAGCCGGTATTGCGCGACGACATTGATGGTCTTTGTGTTCCAGCCCACGGGCCGGGCGAAGGCATAGCCGCAATCATAGCTCCAGAGCGTCTTTCCCGTGCTCCGCACGAACGCCATTTCCGGCGTGTGTTCCGGCAGCATGTAAAAGCTGGGACTCCAAATCCCGGCGATTTCGTTCAGTGCTTCGAACATGGGCAAATCGCCGCCACCGTTGACATAGAACTGGATCCCGGGACGCGCCTTCAACGCCTGGCGGCCAAACTCGACGTACTGCCGCACCGCAGTCCAGCCATTGCCGCCGGGTTCGTCGAGCGTGTAAAGCCCAATATGCTGTTCGTCAAAGCCCTTTGCCGCGAGATGCGCGAACACCTCGTCCAAGTACGCGCGAAGCAGTCCGACATAACGCTGATCTTCCACGGCGGCGCCGAGCGCGGGGGCGCCTTGCAGCAGCAGGAACACATCTTGTCCCGCCAGCGGCTCGATGAATTTATCCAAGGCGTTGAAGTCAATGGTGGGCGTGGTGGCCGGCGGCAACGAGGTGATAAAGACGTTGTTGCCGTGCGCAAGCAGGTCGCGGACAACGGCATCGTTATAACTCGCCCAGCATACCAGCCGCATTGCCCCGAAGCCCGCCATCTCGAATGGCAACACCTCCAGGGAGATCTCCACCTCCGCCTGCGATCCCCCGGCGTCAATCACAAGCGGGACCGCATACAGTCCAGGTTGCACGCCGCCAAGGTCGACATCCACCCACACTTCCCGCGTTTCCAGCGGTGGAATTTCCAAAGTGCTCGCATCCAGCGGCAGCATCGGATCCCAGGCCATGAGGTTTTGGTTCGTGGGCACGCCTTTCACCGCGAAGACCGACGCGCGCACGGCCTCGCTCCCCGCACCCGTGCGGCACGTCACCGCCACGGGGACGGCAGTAACATTGAAAAGTTTCACGGAAACCGGCTGATGTTCTCCGGGCACACACCGGCGGGAAATCTTCAGTCTTTCCGCCGCGGTATCCGGCATTTCCAAATGAACATCACGGTTCTCCCACTGTTTCCCCTCGAAGGCGATCACCTGGGTCTCGGGAGCGTTTCGTAGCAACGGCCCCGTGAGCTTCGCCAACGCCCGCGCCCGCTGCGCTCGCGTATTGAGCGCGGCTGTTCTTTGTTCCACCTCGACCCCGGGCACTGCTCCCCCTTGCAATGGCGCCAATGCCTGCAATTCTTTTGCAATGGCCTGTGCCTCGCGCCGCAGCGCCGCGGCGATAGTCTTATCGGACGGACCGGTCGGATCGGCCTGATCGGTCAGATGGTCCATTTCGCGCATCGCGCGCGCCGCCAAGGCGTGGTCGTTCGCGTAGGGGCTAAGCTTCAGCGTCTTTTTACCCGACACCACCGCCGCGCCCGTCGGCCCGCGCAACGCCCACGCAAAATCATACTTTCCAGACACTGGTACCGACATCGCCATCTGCACTTCACCACTATCGCCCGCGATTCTGCTGAGGGCGGCTTGAACGGAGCCATCAGGCCGCAAACAGCGCGCTTCCGCCACGAGCGGGACGCCCGCCTCGTCCGCGCCCGTAATTTGGAAAGCCAGCGTCCCTCCCACAAGAAACTCAGATCGCTTCAGGCTTTTCGGCGTCATGCGCGCCTTCAGCCTGGTCCCCTTTCCCGGTGGGAGCGAGTTTGGGTGAGGCGCGGCCTCACGCGGGCCACGGGTGACCTGTTTGCCTGTGCCCACGGCAAGGGGGGAGACCCTTGCGCCGCTCAGACGGTTATCACCGCGATAACTTTGCCACTGCGCCGCGGTATCCAGCGCGGCCGGCGTCCCAAAACAGAAAAGCTGTCCGGTTTCTCCCCCCGTCACGGCCATCTCCAGGCCCGGCCGGTCCTTCACGATCTCCCCGAATGCCGGTGTCATGTTGATCGTCCGGTTCTCGAATTGATGGTGAAAGCGGACGGTTCCATCCTGGCCGAAAACGAGGAACGCTCCATTCTGCGTGCCAAGTACATACTCGAGCGCGCCGTCGCCGTCGAGATCAATGATCGCGCCCGGCGCCAAACTGCGCCCTTGCGTGTCGATGTCCCAAAGCACGCGGCCGTCCTCCGCGAGACGGTAAATCACCCCCAGTTGCGTCACCGCGAATACATCGGCGTGTCCATCGCTGTCGAAATCACCGGCGCAAATCGACGAGGCCACGTTTCCGCGTGTCGAGCGCTGCCAGATGACTTGCCCGCCACCGTCCAAGCAGAAGAACTGACCCTCGCCCGAAGCACAAGCTACGCGCGGTTGATCCGTCGAATCCATAAACACCACGGGCGAACACGTGCCCCAGTCCGGCGTGCTTCCGCCTAACATGGCGATCCAGAGCAGATTCCCCTTCGCGTCGAGAGTGAAAATCTTCCCCGCGCTCGTCGCTATCACTATCTCGAGCGCGCTGTCGCCGTTCAAATCACCCACGGCCGGACTCGCGCATTCTCCCTCGACTGTCGCTTTCCACTTGATTGTCCCATTCGCCGCGTCATAGGCGGTGACATTCCCGGCCTTGTCCCCCTGCACCAGTTCCAGCGCTCCGTCCCCATCCAAATCCGCCAAGGCTGCCGACGAACAAAAGACCGGGCTGCCTTCCACCTGCCACACTACATTGCCCGCTCCATCCACACAGGTGAGCAACCCGCTGTTGTCGCCGGCAAACAGTAGCGGCGTCTGGCCCGCCCGCTCGAGAACGGCCACGCACGTTGAGTACCGCGCCCGGGTATCGAAGCGCCAGAGTTCCTGCCCGTCGCCGTCGACGGCAATCAGGTTCTCATAGGCCGCCGTGACCACTTCGGCGTCGCCGTCGCCGTTTAGGTCCACGACCATGGGCGAGCTCTCCATCACCATGTGGGTCTGCGCCGTCCAAAGCGGGACCACTTCCAGGGCTTGCACTGCCCCGCTCAAAAGCACGCCGGCGAAAACAACTGCCGAAGCCGCAGCACCTCTACAATGTGTCATCACTTGTCCCCTGTCCATGTTGTCCATTCTGTTCATTCTGTCCCTCGGTGCAGCCTAGCACAGAAAAGTCCGCGCCCGCGCTCAAACTAGGAGCGCCAGACAACACAGATGTCTGGCGCTCCTTCGGAAGGTGTATCACACGCTCGGACTAACAGCCCGGGGGACGTGTCGAACTAAAGCAACACTCTCACTGTCCACTCCGCTCACGCGGCACGCTCTTGTTCCTCCTTCGTCTGCATCACCAAATCAAACCCATCCATCAAGGTGCGCATCGGCGTGCGCAGGATGCGGCGCGCCTTGGCGTTGTCCAGGGAAGCATCATTGGGCCGGGGCGCGCGCCCCGCCATGGCATTGGAATCCGTGGCGAGCACGCGGTCGCGTGAATGGCCCAAGCGTTCGGCGATTTGGCACGCCATTTCATAACGGTCCAGACGTGTGGACCCGGCCAGATGCAGGATTCCCGCAAAGGGACCGGCCGCGATTTCGAGCAGGGCGCGGCCCACGGTGATCACATCCACCGGCGTGCGGATTTCATTCGCCGGAAACTTGACCTGTTCCCCCTGCGCGAGCGAGGCGATCATTTTCGCCAGGAAGGAGTTGCCGGCGCCCAGGACAGGCAAGCCCATGACCAGCGACAACCGGGCAATCACGCCGCCTTCGACGTGCTCACGGACGGCTTCTTCCGCGCGGACCTTCGTTTCGGCGTAGAAATTCACGGGGTGCGGCGCGTCCACTTCCGTGTACAGGCCTTGGACGCCATCGAAGACGGAATCAGTCGAACAGAGGATGAGTTTCGCGCCGATGTCCCCGCAGAGCTGGGCGAGTTCACGCGTCACCCCAACGTTTACACGCTCCGCCTCTTCCTGATGGGTCTGACAATAGTCGATGTCCGCGAGGGCAGCAGTGTGAATGACGGCGTCCGGCCGGATATCCGCGATGACCTGCCGGGTCCTGTTCACGTCGCACAAATCGAAAGGAAGTACGTGGAAACGCTCCTGCTCTTCCGCCGGCGCGGTGAGGGTCAGCGCATAAAGGTCCCACTGATCACTGCGCAAAGCTTGCCAGACGATGCTTCCTGCAACGAAGCCGCCATAGCCGCTAATGATGAGCCTCTGGCGTGCGCCCTTCATTTCTCCCCTGTTCCCACTGGCATCTGTTTCCCCCTTCGCACGGCTAATGTTCAAATCTGTTCGGATTATTACAACTTGAAACATAAGCTGTCAAGTAAACTGCACAGAGAGTAAAGTTTTGGTAGTGGCGCGCTCGCCGAGCGCGCCACTGGGCCGCGGGAAAAGCCCCAGTTACGTCAGTCTCGCCGGTTCGCGCGCCGATCAGTCGCGCGCTCGGCGAGCGCGCGACTACCGAGCGCTCGACTACCGAGCGTGCGGCTGCGGAAAGCTGGTAAAATGCGCAGCGGGGGAAGCAACCACGTGAACAAATCAGTCAAAGCGAACACGCGCCATGAGCGGCTACTGGATTATCTGGGGCAGCATGGTGAAGGGGGCGTCCAGCGGCTGGCAGAGCATTTGCACGTGAGTGCGATGACCGTCCGGCGCGATCTGGTACTGCTTGAAGCCCAGGGACGCCTGAGCCGGACGCACGGTGGCGCCATGCTGACGAAACCCAGCGTGGTCGAATTCGCGCTGGCCGAGCGGAGTGAGCGGCACGCCGCGGAAAAAGCCGCCATCGCCCGCCAGGTTGCCGCGATGATCAAGCCCGGCAGCAGCGTCGCGCTCGATACTGGCACGACGACCCTTGAAGTGGCCAAGGCCATTGCCACGCACCCGAACCTCACCGTTCTCACGTCCTCGCTCGCGGTCGCCTCGGTCCTCTACACGCACGACGGCATCGAACTGGTCCTGCTCGGCGGCACCGCCCGCCGCGGCAGTCCCGACATCTCCGGCTGGCTCACGGAACAAAACCTCCGCCAATTCCATGTTGACTACGCCATCGTCGGCGCCGACGGCGTCACTCGCGATGGTGTCTTTACCACCTCCGTCGAGTACACCCGCATCTGCCAGGGGCTCCTGGCCGTCGGTGACTGCTGCATGCTCCTCGTCGACCACAGCAAGATCGGCAAGCCCTCCTTCTCCCGCGTCGCCGCGCTCAAGTCGTTCGATTACATCATCACCGACACCGGTGTCCCACGCACGGCCCGGAAATGGCTCAACACCGCGGCCAAGAACGTGCTGTACGCCAGGGTTTGACTTGCTCAAGAGGCTGCCTTCTATTGATTTTCCGTATAGCGCAGGTCGTCGATGTACACACGCTGGCCGTTGCCGTCGATCCAGGCTGTGACAAAGCCCAAGCGATTGAAGTGCGCGACGCTGAGGGCTTCGGCGTCGACGGGAACGGTGACTTCATTGCCGTCGAGCGTGAGGCGGAGTTCGCCGGGGCCTTCTCCGGTGGGCGGCGCATAGTCCAGCGTCCAGGTATGTGGCGCGCCGTCGGGATAAATGCGCGCGGGGCCGTAGCCGCTCGTGTGGTTCTCGACCCCTTCGTGGGCGCGCCAGGTGGGGTAGACAAAGAAGCCCTCCGCTGAGGGTCCTTCGACCGCAAGCCCCAGGAAATCTTCCGGCAGGCCAGAACGCTGCTCAGGGTTCGAGCGTATGCTGTGTTCGTGGTGGAAGAAGCCGAAATAGGTGGTGCTGTCGGAGACGCCGCGGCGCAGCACGATGGTCCCGGAGGCGTGCAACGGCTTCTCCAGTCTCAACGGCTCCGTCTTTGCCCCGTAGTAGGCCATTTTCACCGGATAGCGGCAGTCGCCGCGGAAATGTAGCCCGCCGATCTCGCCGGAGGCTTTGCCCCCCGCGTAATGCGTCGGGCTATACCCAAAATCGAAGCGGGGCCGGATCTCCGCCGACAGATAGGTTTCGTGGTTGCGCAGACCGATCCACTGCGGGTCCGCGCTGAGATTCACCGGATTGCCTAGCACGCTCAGGTCGCTGAGCCACAAATCCCCGGAAGAATCCACGGACTTGTTCACGTTCAAGATGCCAAATCGATTGAACCTGGCGCTGTCCGTGCGGTGTCCTTCGCTCAGATTGCACTCCGCCATCACCTCGCCGAAGGTCGCCGTGATGATCCCGTTGCCATTGTTCCCCGCCGGGTCATAGCTCAGGGACCAGGGATATTCTTCCCCGCACGGCAGTTCCAGCGGATACACCCGGTCCGCCTCTTTGTCCACCCGCCCGATGACGCCCGCGTTCGCCCGCCACTTCGCGGTCCCATATTCAAAGTGCACATGAAATATATCACCGCGGCTGTTAATCCGGAACACGATCGTATTCGGCGTGCGCCATTCGTTCACCGTCTCCGCATTGAAGAAGCCGAGCAGCGTATTGCCCGCGCCCTTCGGCACCTCGATGGTCCCCGACGCCGTCATCGCATCGTCAAATGTCTTCGCTGGAATCTCCATCGCATAAAAGGCCGGCACCCCGTCCGGGGTAATCGTCCCGCCGATCCGCCCGGATGCCCCGCCCTCCGGAGTGGGGGGGACATAGCCGAAATCCTGCTTGACCTCCCGCAAGGGCGCCTGCGAACGGTTGTTCTGCCCGTCCCAGCCGGGGTCTTGGTCAAAGTTCTCAAAACGCACACCTTCCTCGGCCGCGGCCCCCGCCAGTACGATGGTTATCCCGACCAGCAGCATTCCCATGGGTCCTCCTTGTAGGCTGTCGCCCATCCAGGCGTTTCAATTCCTGCATTTCTAAGATATGATAATCCCCAGCAGGAGGAAAAAGTTTATGAGCATTTCCTGGCGGTTCTATTTGACTGCGTGCGGCGCGCTGCTCCTGAGCGCCTGCGCCACGGCCGAATTCCCGGGCACGTGGTCGCCGCTTCCGCGCATGACTGTCGCCCGGCAAGAAACTGGCGCGGCTGTCATCGGAGACAAGCTGTACGTCTCCGGCGGTCTGGGCACTACAGTGCCGCCCTCCCCGCGCACCACCATGGAGGTCTTCGACTTCACTCTCCAGACCTGGTCGTTCACGGCCCCCCTTCCCCTCGATCTCGACCACCATATGATGGTCGCCGTCGACGGGCTCCTCTACCTCATTGGCGGCTATTCCCGGCCTGGCGGCCCTGTGGTCACCAGCGACCAAGTCCACATTTATGATCCTGCATTCGATTCCTGGTCCACTGGCGCCTCGATGCCCGCGCCGCGCGGTGGCGCCTGGGCCGTCGCGATTGACCGCAAGATCTATTGTGTTGGGGGCGAAAACGGCGGCGTGTCCTCCGGCAGCCTCTTCATCTACGACGTCGACCTCGACTCCTGGGGAACGGGCGCGCCCATGCCCACGGCCAGGAATCATCTCAATGCTGTCACGGACGGGATAAATGTCTACGTACTCGGCGGACGCGACGGAAGCACCTCTGTCGCTGCCAACGAGAAGTACATCGTCGCCGAAGACCGCTGGGAATCGCTCGCGCCCCTGCCCACCGCCCGCGCGGCCATGGCCTGCGCCTACCTCGACGGCCGCATCTACTGCGCGGGCGGCGAGACGCCGATGCTCTTCGCCGTCAACGAGGTCTATAACGTCGCGGGCGACCACTGGAACATCCAGACGCCCATGCCCATCCCCCGGCACGGTGTCGCCGCTGTCGCCTACGAGGGGTCCATTATTGCCCCCGGCGGCGGGCTTGTCCAAGGTTTCGATCCCACCAACGCCGTGGACATGTTCACCCCCGCCACACCCCTGCCCGCGCCCTCGGGCGGCGTTGTGGCCACGATCCTTCTGCTCGCCGTGGGTTTCCGGCACTGGCTGGTCCGTAGGAAATAGGGGACAGGTACAAGGCGCCAAATTACCATCTCTTCCCGCGGAATGCGGAAACGGGGGAAGCTCAATATTCTGGCGGCATGGAAGTAAAGACTGGGATTGGGCTCAGGCGTTCCAACTCTTGCGGGTAAAGGCGACGCCCTCGCGGACGACGTGTTCTTCGCTGGGGGCGAGGGGGCGCCAGATGCAGGTGGCGGCGGCGAGTTCGGGGAGGCGGCTGCCGAAGGACTCGATGGTGAGCCAGCCTTCGTAGCCGATGTTGCGGAGGGCGGCGAAGGTCTCGACGTATTGGACGTGGTCTTCGCCGGGGGTGCCGCGGTCATTGGCGGAGATGTGGACGTGGCGGATGTGTTTGCCGCCGGTCTGGATGGCGGCGTAGATGTTCTTCTCCTCGATGTTGGCGTGGAAGGTGTCGTAGAGGACGCCGACCTGCGGGTGCTTCACCTTGTCGAGGATGTAGGCGGACTGTTCCATGGTGTTGAGGAAGTAGGTCTCGAAGCGGTTGAGCGGCTCGATGGCAATGGTGACGCCGCTGCCTTCGGCGTGCTGGCCGAGGGCGCGCAGACCTTCGATGCAATGCTCGCGTTCGGCGTGCGTGGGGGGGACGCCGGTGAGGCGGCCGACGGGGCTATAAATGGGGCCGGCGAGCACGTCGGCGCCGATGCGCTGGGTGCAGTCCACGCAGGCTTTCAGGTAGTCCAGGGCCGCCTGACGTTCGGCTTTGTCCTCCCCGATGAGGTTGGCGCCTTTCGGTAACACGCTGACGACAGTGCGGTCGAGCCCGGCATTGTCCATCTCCCGCGCAAGCTTGTCCCACGGGGACGCTTTGGGATCGAAGATGGGGACTTCGACGCCGTCCGCGCCCCAGTCCTTGATGTCGGCGAGCAGCGGGAAGTGTTCTTCGGTGACGGTGCCGGTCCACAGCAGCAGGTTGAATCCGATTTTCATGGTGGTACTCCTTCCATTGTCGCAGCGCCCTCAAGGCGGCGCCTATATTCCCCTCACCCTAACCCGGCGTAGCCGGAGCCAAATGATGATCCTTCCGGTAGCGTCCGGTCTCTGTGCCGGACGTAGACCATGCAACACCGACCCGATCGTGCGCAACGCTGAGGTTTGCCGATAAACCTTGGCGTGTGTTGCAACGTTGCGTCCGGCACAGAGGCCGGACGCTACCGGAACGTTGCGAGATGTCGAACATTTTCATTGAAGTGGCTTGCCGTCAGGCGTGGTGAGGCGGGCGCAGAACATCCAGCCGCCCGCGCCCTGCGTGATTTCCAAGAGCAAGGCGTTTTTGCCTTGCTTCAGTTTAATCGGCGCCTGGTCCTGATCGGGGGCCAGGGGCCGGTCCACGTTGTTCTCGAACACCTTTTCGCCGTTCAGCCACGCGGCGATGCCGTCGTCGCTGCCAAGACGCAGCTCGGCGTCCGTGGCTTGCGGCGAGTCGATGGTCGTGAAGGCATAGGCGCGAGACTGATCCACCATGCCGAATTCACTCGCAAGGTTCACAATGCCCAGGGCGTCCGCGGAGTGGACCTCGCGCCACGGCGCGGACTTTCCGGCGAGCGATAACGCGGCGTCCAGTGCCGGCGTTGCCGCGTCAATGCCTTCGACACTGAAGCCCTCACTCATTTTCCAGGGGAAGGGGCCAACGATGTGCCAGTCGAGCAGGAAGCCGAGCCGCTGGGTGAGGTCCTGGCCGAGGCCGAGTTGCGGCGCGAGTTGAAGGACTTCCTGGAGCGCCGCCGGACTGTCCATTCTAGCCAGGAGCAAATCGAAAGTCTGCTTTGCTTCGTCCTTGCGCCCGGCTTG
>JACPGD010000123.1 GCA_016182645.1 Candidatus Hydrogenedentota bacterium
GGACACCGGCCTGGAAACTCGGGTAGCAGCGCTGGAAGCGGCACAGCATGCGCAAGCACAGACGGCGTCGCGCGTGCTCGAAGAACAATTGCAGGCGATGGAAAACCGCCTGGCGGAATTGGAAGGCCGTCCGGCCCAAGTTGTCGAGACCCGGCCCGAGGATCTGGAGCAGCGTTTCGCCGAACTGGGCCAGAAGCTGGAGAAACTGGAAGGACGCCAGACGGCACTCTCGGCGGGGATTCCGGAGGTGCTGAACCAGCGCATGCAGCAGATGGAGACCCAGCTTGCGGCGCTGGAGAACCGCCCGGCCCAGAAAGTCGAGACCACCCCGGAAGACGTGGAACAGCGCTTCAATTAAATGAGCGCCAAGCTGGCCACCCTCGAGAACGCACAGGGCGGGCTCGAGGCCCCACTGCGCGCGGAGATCCAGGCCCTCGAGAACAAGCTCGCGCAACTGGAAAACCGGCCCCCGCAGGCTGTAACCGTCAGTTCGAACAACCTTGAGCCGCGACTCGCCGAGTTGAGGCAGCAAGTAGAGGCCCTGGGGGCGCGCGGCGAACCTGCGCTCGCGCCAGACCTGTCCGGAATTGAGGAACGGCTGGCACAAACCGAAACGAAACTGGCCGAATTGGGCGCCGAGGCGCCCCGTGTGGTGGATACGACGCCGGAGATGGTGGAAGAACGGTTCCAGCAATTGCAGGCCCAAGTGAGCGCGCTGCAACAAGCCCAGGCTGCGCCACCGGCCCCCGCCGAGGTGGTCGCCGCGCCCTCCCCCTCGCTGCCCGCGTCGCCGCCCATGGATGCGTCGGTCTATTTCGAGGAAGCAGCCATCTATCGGATCGGCCCGGGCGATCAGTTGGAGTTCACCTGCTTTAACGACGTGCTGCTCAGCCGCGAAGAAGTCCTGGTGCGCTACGATGGCCGCATCTCGCTGCCGCTGATCCCGGACATCGTGGTGGCAGGCACGACCCGGGAAGAGGCGGAGGCGCGCGTTCAAAACGCCTACCGGAGCATCTTCCGCAATCCGCGCGTGTCCATCCTCGTGCGCGGCGCGTTGAGCAAAGTGTTCACGGTCGTTGGCGATATTCAAGAACCCGGCATGTACCCCTACGAACAGCCTATCCGGTTGATTGACGCCATCAGCCTGGCCGGGGGCTTGCGCGACCGCAGTGCCAGTGCGGGCACGGGCGGCGGGTTTGTGGGGATCACGGGACAATTGGTGAAAGCGTTCGTCGTGAGGCGAGTCGAGGGCGAGCGCCAAGTCTACGAGTATGACCTGCGCAGCCTCGGCAAACTGGGCCAGCACAGCAGCGAAGCGCCGGTTTATCCTGGCGACATCATTTATGTGCCTGAAGGCGTGAACCTCGTCTACTTGCTGGGCGAAGTGGACACGCGCGTGGTCGAACTGCTTGAAGGCATGACCATCCTCCAACTGCTCTCCCTGTCCGGCGGTTTTGATGCCACCACGGCCCGGCTCAGCCATGTCGTGTTGATGCGGCGGGTGGACGACGAGCACTCGGAAGTGATGCTGGTCAACCTGCGGCGCATCTTCCGCAATCCCGATCTGGACATCACCCTTAATCCGGGGGACATCGTGTATGTGCCGCAGAAGCGGCTGGTGCGCCTCGAGGAGTTTATCGCCCGTTTCACCGGGAGCATCTCGCCGTTGCTCGGCCTGTATAATGACTTTATCGATGCGCGCTACTCGAAGCGCATCTCGGAACAATTGATTAGCAACGACACGAACGTGCTACAGTCCCTGACGGAACTGGGCGCGTCGTCCGCGGCGTTGCTTGACGTAATCCAGGGAAACACGAACTAATGGCGGATCTGAACGGAGAACTGGCCGAACTCCTGCCGGAAGGCAGTACGATCGCGCGCGAAGGCGTGGGCATCAACGTCAAACGCCTCGTGAAATTGCGGACCCGCTTCATGGTCCTGACGTTTATCGCCGTGGCCGTGCCCCTGCTGGCCGCGGTGGCGCTGCTTGTGCCGCGTCCCTACGTGGCGACCGTGCAAATCGAGTTTAACCCCATTGAGTCGCGCATTCTCACCGAAGAAGGCCGGGAACTCAGCCCGAACACGTACGAGAATTACGTCAACACCCAGGCGATGCTGATTTCGGGTTACACGATTTTGGCGCGCATCCTGGACCATCAAGACATCCAGGAGCTCCCGTTCGCGCAGCAAGACGGCGCTGTGGGCTATCTCATGAAACACGTGGAGGCGGAAGTCGAGCGAAACAGTCAGTTGGTCACCGTCACCTACCGTGACGCCGATAGAGAGAGAGCAGGTTTAATCCTCAACGCGATCAAGGAAGAGTACGCCGAATATCTGAAAGAGCAAGAGAGCAAGAAAGGCGACGTGCGGCGCGAAACGCTCGAGGCCAAGGAGAAGGAGATCCGGGAGGACCTGGAACGGCAGCGCCGGGACATTGTGCAATTACGCAAGGAAAAGGGACTGCCGGCCGGCGATCAGACAGGCGAACAGCCGCTCGAGACGGAATCTTATCGGACGAACCTCGCCCAGGCGGAAGCGGACTTCACCACGGCCCAGACGGCCCTCCGGGAGGCCCAGAGCCTCGTTGAACGCACCCAGGAACTGGTGACGCAAAACACGTCCAATCCCGGGGCGCCTGTGTTTGCCCAGGGAATTGAAGACAAGGTCCTGCTGAATCCCCACGTTACGCTGCTCCTGGAACAATTGGCCATGGCTGAGCAGGCCTTCTCCGAGTTGCAGGAGAACTTCGTCGAGACCGCCCCGCAAGTCGAAATAGCCCAAGCCAACCTGGAGGCCTTGCAACAGCGGGTGGATGCAGCCAAAACCCGCGCGCGCACGGAGAACCTTCGCTCCGCCCTATCGCAGGCAGAATATGACGTGCGCCTTCGTGAGGCCAATGTCGCAGACGCTTCTGCCCGCCGCGACCAGTTCCAGTCGCTGCTCGAAGAACACCTGGCGCGGACCGTCTCCAAGTCCAGCGATATGGCGGAAGTTGACGAACTCAACCGCGCCGCCGAAAGCACGCAGTTTAATCTCACGCAGATCCAGGCGGCCCTGCTGGATCTTGACATTGAGCGCAACGCTCCCGCCCGCGCCAATATCTTGGGCGACGCCGATGTTCCGCCGAATCCTGACATGATGGACAAACTAAAGTTCGCCATTCTGGCACTGTTGGTGGCAACCACCCTGTCGGTGGGCGGCGGCATTCTCAAGGAGCTGACGGACCAGGCCATCCGTTCGGCGCAAGACATCTCCTATGTCACCACGGCCCCCGTCATCGCCACGATCCCGCACACGAGCGAAGATCGCCTGCCGGGCCAGGTGAACGTGGCCATGGTCACGCAGGACTTTCCAACCTCGATGACCTCTGACGAATTCCGGCAGGTGGTGGCGCGCATCGTGAGCAGCGCCAACACGGGCCGTCCGATCAAGACCTGCATGATCACCAGCCCCGCCCGCGGCGATGGCAAGTCCACGCTGGCCTGCAACCTCGCGATCGTGCTGGCCCAGGCGGGCCACCGCGTGTTGCTGCTGGACGTCGATTCGCGCAACCCGAGTGTCGAGCGCAATTTTGGGCTGCGCCCGGGGGCGGGTATCGCGGAGATGCTGAGCGGGGAGCAATTACGCCACGATCCGGATCGGGCCACCGATTTTGAGAACCTGTATGTCATGGGGCCGGGCCTGAACCATGGGGACTTGGTGGAGCGGCTTGCTTCGCCGGAAATGCGGGAGTTTCTGGCGGGGGCCGAGCAACTCTTTGAGTTCATTATTCTGGATACGCCTGCCACCCTCATCACCTCCGAAACACGCCTGCTGACGCACATGGCCGATGCCGTGATCGTCGTGGTGGGCGCGGGGGTGTCCTCCTTCGGCATGTTGCGGCGCTGCATCGACAGCCTGGAATCCAACGGCGCGGTGCTCCTGGGCATCGTGCTGAATGCCGTGCGCCAGGCCCCCGGCGGCTACCTGCGGCGGAACATCGACCTCTACTACTCGCAGAAAGGCGGTCGAGGCGCCTCCGGACAAACCGTGGCCCCCACGGCCGCACGGCGGGCCGAACCCTCGATCGTCCTGGTCAATGACACGGGCGATGACCGGTAAATTCGCGCGGCGCATGCGTTCCGGGTACAATGGACTCCGCCATGGATGGAAAGGGCCCCAGCCAGGAGAATGGCGGGCATGGCCGGCATGCTGTGCGCGCAACACTGATGACTCCCAAATCCGAAACAGTGGAAATATTTGAGATCCCGATTTCGCGCATCTCTTTTAGCGGCGTGTGTCAGGCCATACATGACCGCATTGAACGGCGGGACCCGGGTTATATTGTGACGCCGAATGTGGATCATGTCTGCACGTATCACCGCAATGATGATTTCCGCCAGGCCTATACGGGCGCATTTCTCGTCCTCCCCGATGGCACGCCCATCATTTGGGCGTCGTGGTTGTTTGGCCGGCCGCTGCCGCAAAAATTGAGCGGCTCGGACCTGGTGCCTGCCCTCTGTGGCGTGGCGGCCGAGTATGGGCATTCGGTGTTCTTTTTTGGCGGGACACGGGGTGCGGCGGAGCGGACCGTGGACAAATTGAAGGCGAACTATCCGGGCCTTCGTGTCGCGGGGATCTACTGGCCGCCGTACGGCTTCGAGAAAGACCCGGACGAGAACCAGCGCGCGATCGACGCCGTGCGGGTGGCGCAGCCAGACATCTGTTTCCTCGCACTGGGTTCTCCCAAGCAGGAAATCTGGATGGCGAGGCACTACCAGGATCTGGGCGCCATTATATCCATCGGCGTGGGCGGCGCCTTCGAACTGGTCTCGGGCAAAGTACGCCGCGCCCCAAACTGGGTGCAAGAGATTGGCTTTGAGTGGCTGTGGCGGCTGGCGCACGAACCACGGCGGCTCTGGCACCGGTATCTCGTGGATGACCTGGTGTTCTTCAAACTGCTGTGGGAAGAATATCGCCGGCGCCGCGCCGCACCTTCCACGCACATTTCGGGCTAATCCATGATCCCCTTTGAAGCGGCACTGATCGCCTGGATCCCCATCTCCTTCCTGTTGATGGCGGACCGCGATAGCGCGCGTGGATTCACGCTGGCCTACCTCCTTGCCATCCTCCTGCTCCCGGCGGGACAGAAGATTGAATTCTCGGGCATTCCAGACTTGAACAAAGAGAACGTCACCGGGTTTGGGGTGCTCCTTGGCACGATTGTCTTTCACCCTCAACTTTTTGACCGATACCGTTTCAGCATTGCCGATCTGCTGATCGGCGCCACCATGGTCATGTTCTTCCTGACTTCGCTGACCAACGGCTTCGGCGCCTATGACGGCGTTTCGCAAGCGCTGGAGTTCTTTATTTCTTTTGGACTGCCGGTCTTTTTGGCGCGGATTCACATCGGAACGCTGCAATCCCTGCGCACCTTTCTGCTGGCCCTCGTGATCGCCGGTGTTGCCTGTGCTCCGTTTGCTCTGTGGGAATGGCGCATGAGCCCGCAGTTGCATCAGTACGTGTACGGCTACTTCCAGCATGTCTTCGCCCAGCACATGCGCGGGGGCGCCTACCGTCCCATCCTGTTCTTCAGCCACGGGCTGGCACTGGGCCGTTTTTTCGCGCTGGCCACCTTCCTGGCGTTGATGCCCATGCGGCGCGATTTGATTGCCTACCTGGGGAAACTGGGCAATTTTGTGTTCCTCGCTCCACTGGCGGGACTCCTCCTCTCGCAGTCCTGGGGACCAGTTATGCTGTTCGTGTTGCTGTGCGCCGGGTACTGGACCATCCGGCGCCGCTATGCCTTTGCCTATGTGGTTCCGGTGGCCGCTTTTGCATGGGCATTCAGCGTGATGGCCGGTTTTAACCCCGGCTACAGCATCGTGAACCAGATCTCGGCGGTCAACGCGGATCGCGCGGAATCCTTGGGCTATCGCCTGGATGCCTGGCAGGAGTATCAGTCCATCATTGCGAACCGCCCGCTATTCGGGCATGGGGGCTGGGGGCATGGGCGCATCTCGGGCCGCGCCACGGACTCGGAAGTGCTGATCTATATGCTCCAGCGCGGCTTCATGGGCACATTTACTTATTACGCCTGGTGGTTCTGCGCACTGCACATGGCCATCTGGTCGTTCCGCCGGACAAAAGGGACCATCTTTGGGCAGCGCGGGGCGGCGCTGGCCGTCGCGATCTCTTTATGCATCGCCATTACGGTCGTTGATGCCGCGCTGGACTTTCACATCTTGCTGGCGGCCTCGGGCATAATCCCCATCTACCAGTGGCTCCAGAGACGGCCGCGCATTGAATCGCTGCCCAAGATCGTGCCACACCCCATCGGGTTGCAGGCATGAGCCTTGGGCCGGAGTCGAACGCGCCGGCCGCCAGCCTGCGTCTCTTGATTCTCTGCGCGGGCGATCCCGAGAGCGAGCGGGCCTTTTCCGGTTCGGCGCGCAGCCTGTTCACCGCCCTCGAACGGCTCGGCTGCGTCCATCACAAGGCGAACGTCCTGGGCATCACCGATTCCTTCCAGCGTGGCCCGCTCCCTTTGCGTGTCCTTCGGCGCTTGGACCGGTTTGGGCTGGAAGAACGTTACCGATGGTCAAACGTGTGCTTCGCGAGGAACAGCCGGCGCGCGCGCCGGATTGCGCGCGCCCACCCGGGGTTCAACGCTTGCCTCATGTATGGCACCACGTTTCTGCCGCGGCTGGACGTGCCGACCTACTGCTATTTCGACGCGACGTTTGCGCAGGTTTTCGGCGCGCGCGCCTGGGGATTTGCCCACTTCTCCGAAGCACATGCGCGCGCGATTTACCTTTATCAGAAACGTGTTTATGATCACTGCACGGGCATTTTCCCGAGAACACACTGGGCGGCGGACTCGGTCGCGCAGGATTTTGAAGTGCCGCGGGAAAAGATCCACGTGGCCGGCGCGGGCCCAAACTACTTTGCCGGGCCTCTCCCTCACGCCCCCTACGATAACCAGACGATTCTCTACGTGGGCGCGGACTTCGAGCGCAAAGGCGGGCCGCTGCTGGTTCGGGCGTTTCAACGCGTTCGCGCGCGGTTTCCCCGCGCGCGCCTCATCATCATCGGCTGTACCCCTGTGATCGACGTGCCCGGCGTTGAGGTGGTGGGGAAAATCAGCAAGGATGCGCCGGGCGGTTTGGATCGCTTGTTGCAGTACTACAGCGAAGCCGCCGTCTTCTGCATAATGAGCCATTTTGAGCCTTTCGGGATCGTCGTGCTCGAGGCGCAGAACAGCTTTGTCCCCTGTGTGGCCCCGGCCCGCTTCGCATTCCCGGAAACCATTCAGGAAGGCGTGACTGGACGGCTCGTACCGGAGTACGACCCGGAGATCCTCGCACAGGTGCTGTGCGAGCTGTTGGCCAACCCGGAACGGCTGCGCGAAATGGGCCAGGCGGCGCACCAGTTTGTCCGCGGCGAATGGACCTGGGACGTGGCGGCCCGCCGCATCGTCACGCGGATTCAGCAGGACCTGCAAAGGGGGCCGCAATGACCGCTCCCACGCCGGACATCGACATCGTGATTGTCAGCTTCAACACGCGCGAGCTGCTGCGCCGTTGTCTCGATTCGATCAATAAACATGCGGCCCCGGTGACCGTGCATTCCATCGTCGTGGACAATGCGAGTCATGACGGCTCAGCGGACATGGTGGCGCAGGAGTTTCCCCAGACCCGCCTCGTGGTGAATAGTGAAAACCTTGGCTTCGGCGCGGCAAACAACCGCGGCACTGCCGAAGGCGAGGCGCCGCTGATCCTCTTCCTCAATTCGGACGCGGAATTGACGCCGGGCGCGCTGGCCGCTCTGGCCGCCTGCCTGGCGGCGGACGCGAACGCCGTGATCGCCGGCCCGGCGCTGCAAAACAGCGATGGCTCGTGGCAGCCCTCGTTGCGCCGCTTCCCCACGTGGGGCCGCAACCTGTGGCTGTATTCGGGCCTGGGCGCCCGCTTTCCCGGCCGCCTGCGCCCTTGGGACACTTGGCTCAATGAAGTGGAACATCGTAGCGCCAGGACGGTGGACATGGTCTCGGGCGCGTGCTTCCTGGCCCGGCGCCAATACATGGACAGCGTCGGCGGCTTCGACGAGAACCTCTTTTTCTACGAAGAAGAATTGGACCTCTCGCTGCCCGCGCGGCGCGCCGGCAAGACGGTCCGCTACTGCCCGGAGGCCCACGTCATTCATCATGGCGGGGCCAGCGTCACGTCCTCGGGAATGAGCAGCTTCGCCCGGCGTCACCTGTTCCGTGGCAAGTACTACGTGTTCCGCAAACACTACGGCCCGCGCTATGCCCGCGCCACCTACGCCTCCGACGTGGTTCTCTTTGCGCTCTCCCTGGTCCGCAACAGCATCTGGGGCAACGTCCGCCCCGCACGCGCTCTCCTTACGGCAGCCCGCCGCGGCTGGCGGGAATCGTTTCGGAGCGCGGAGGAGTTGCGCGCGGCGCCGGAATTTTGGGGGGGAGTGAGGGTCGGGGGAAAGGACAGTAAGGACTGAAAGGACGAAGAGGATCGCGGAACCAAGCGACATTACCGGCGCATCAGCCGCGGCCTTTTCCATCTCTGACTTCTTGAAGCACTTTCATTTTTGCTTCGATCATCTGGGGATGATTGAGGTTGAGCAAGGTGCGCAGCTTGTGGGCCAGGTGATCTTCGATCCCGTGCAGTTCTCCATCGCTGAGCACCAGCCGCCACACCTCTTCCATAATCGCAATCTTTTCCTGCTGTGAATACCCTTGGTTGATGGCATGAGTGAAACGCCAAAGATCCGTACTTTCCGCCGACGCCGAATGCGCTTCCTGGATCAACTCTTCCGCCTCGGCATTGGACAGCTTGAATTGCGCACGCATCACGTCAAGGATATGCAGCCGTTCCGTGTCACTGAAGTGATCATCGGCGCGCGCCGCCTCCAAGAGCACCACACACGTGGCGAGCGGCAGGCGTTCCGCCTTCCGTGCCGGCTTATCGGCTGAGGAGAAGAGTACGTTATAAAGACGATTCAGCATGGGTGAGTTGTGAGTTCTGAGTTCTGAGTTCCGACACGTTCGCACGTTCGCACGTTCACACGCCTCATATACCTGGTTCAAGTTCCGGACCTTTGCGGGGGGAGACGAGGCGCAGCAGCACCGCACCGATACTGCCCGCAATCAAACTGGCCAGAAGGATACCCAGTTTGGCCTCGGCCAACGCCGGGGACGGAACGGAACGGCCCAGATCGTGCGCGTCTCCCCCGAAGGCCAACTCCGCCACAAACAGTGACATCGTGAACCCGATGCCGGCCAGCCAACTCAGGGCATACATCTGCCGCCACTGGGTCCCCGCGGGCAGTTCAGCCAGGCCCAAGCGCACGGCCAGCCACGCGCCCCCCAGCACACCTGCCTGCTTCCCGAGCACCAACCCGAACAACACCCCAAGCGTGACGGGACTGCGCATCATGACGGTGAACTGGTCCAGCTCGACCTTGACGCCAGAATTGGCACAAGCGAAAAGAGGCATGATGAACAAGGCGACGTAAACGTGAAGCTTGTTCTCGATGCGCTGCAGCGGCGCTTCGACGTGGACACATTCTGTTTCGATCGCCCGCAATAGTTGTTGTTGCCGCGCGTTGACCAGGCGCGGGTGCGCATGGTCTTCCGCGGCGTCAAAACGGCCCAGCAAAGTTCGGAGGCGCGAGACAAACAGCGGCGTGTCATAGGTGGCATTCACAGGCACGGTAAACGCGAAGAGGACGCCCGCCACGGTGGCATGGATGCCGGAGTGAAAGAACTCGAGCCAGATGAGCAGGAACAGGACTAGATAGACGAGCGTGTGGCGTATGCCATAGCGGGCAAGCCCCGCGGAAAGCAGAATGAGACCGAGGCCCACGAAAAGCGGTCCCCGGTCAATCGATTCCGTGTAGAAGGCCGCGATGACCAGGACTGAACCGAGATCGTCCACAATGGCGAGTGCGAGCAAGAAGACCGCCAATGCGTTGGGCACGCGGCTGCGAAGCAGCCCAAGCACGCCGGCGGCAAAAGCGATATCGGTAGCCATGGGGATGCCCCAGCCTTTCACGCTGCCTGCACTGGCATTCAGGACCGCATAGATTAAGGCGGGGGCGATCATGCCACCGAGCGCGGCAGCAAATGGCAACACCGCGCGGCGGACAGATGACAGTTCACCGGCGAGCAATTCGCGCTTGATTTCGAGCCCTACAACAAAAAAGAAGATCGCCATCAACCCATCGTTGATCCAGAGTTGCAGCGGCTTCTCGAGGGCCAGGTGGTGCAACGAGAATCCCAAGGGGAGTTGCCACAGCGCGGCATACCATTCCGATAGCGGCGCGCCACCCATCACCCACGACGCATTCGCGGCCCCAAACGCGGCCACGGCCGCGCTGAGCAGCAGCAGGGCGGCCACGGCATCGTGTTCGAGAATCCGATCCAGCGTCGAGTGGCGCTCGAGCGGCGGGGGTGTACCGGTGTCCCGGCGGGTCATGATCTTAGAAAGCTCCAGTCCGGCCAAATCACGCAACACGGTAGCATCCGCGGCGGTACTGTGCCAAGGCCGATCTCGGGAGGGCGAGCGTACCCAGTCAACCGGCTCGCGGATACGCTCGCCCTCCCGAGACTGCGGTGAATGAATTGTTCCGCGCAGATTTAATACAATTCAGTGCTTGCGCAGCCCATCCCGCTGGGAAAAAATCTTGTTGACAATTGCGAGAATAAGATCCACAATACCCCTGCAATTCACTGGTGGATTGTGCATCATCTGTTGCGAATAACGGGGGTGCGGTTAGTATGTGCCTTCGCTGGCAGCACGGAACGTTTCCAGTCCTGTCGAGGGAACGGCCAAGGGGAGAGGAGGTGGTCACGGGCGAGGATGACATCGACTCGAGCAGTTCTTATCTGTCATTTGGTTCTTTTGTCTTAATTGCACCCCCTTTGTGGGGCCACCTGAGGATGAAATCATGAGCAAGAAGAAGGGGTTCACCCTGATTGAGCTTCTGGTAGTGATCGCCATCATCGGCATTCTGGCCGCCATTCTGCTGCCCGCGCTTGCGCGCGCCCGCGAAGCGGCCCGCCGTGCTTCCTGCCAGAACAACCTGAAGCAGATGGGCATTGTGTTCAAGATGTTCGCGAATGAGAGCAAGGGCGAGAAGTTCCCCTGGCGCCACATTTCGCCGAACAGCAATCCCACCCCGACCCGCGGCATGTGGTCGCAGATCCATGTTCCGCACATTTATCCGGAATACCTCAGCGACCTGAAGGTGCTGATCTGCCCGTCCGGTAACTTCTTCGCCGAAGAACCGTTCCCGCAGACTTACCGTAAGCGCATTCACGAGGGCTGGGCCGGCGCCGGCGCCGACATTGCCGCTTCCGGTTACCAGGGCTTGGCTGCCCAAATGATTGCCGCCGGCGGTTCGTCCAATGACGATCCGTGCGACGGTGGCGCGGGCGACAGCGATGGTCAGTTTGACCCGCAGTCACCGTGGTGCTATGTGCGCGCCACCTTCTGCCAGTACCGGTACTGGGGCTGGGCGGTTCCCGGCGACCGCATCCTGTGCGTCGAAGACAGCACAGCGATGGCCGACGAAGTCGACGGCGACCATGCCGAACTGCAGTATGAGTGGGATGACTTCGACATGGAGTTGCCGCACACGAGCGCGGTCCCGGCGGTCCCGGCGGAAGACGTGACGGTGCACTGGATTCGCGAAGGCATCGAACGCTTCTTCATCACCGACATCAACAATGCCGCCGCCTCGTCTGAAGCCCAGAGTGAAGTCGTGGTGTCTTACGACAACATGAACTTCGACACTGGCGATATCAGCGCCGGCGACACGTTTGAAGGCTTCAACCACATCCCCGGCGGAAGCAACGTACTGTTCATGGACGGCCACGTTGAATTCGCGAAGTATCCGGGCGACCTGTGGATCGTTGATCGCGTCAACATGAGCGACGGCACCCTGTGGTTCCCCTGATCATCTGATGGTTTGTTAAGCCTTAGTGCTTCTCGCACAGGGCCGGGTTCGCCCGGCCCTGTGCTTTTTTGACGGAACGGCGAACCGCAGATGCCGCCGATGTTCGCAGATGAAGATAGCTGTCGTAGGGAGTGCCTGACCCTAATTCCGGCAGTTGAGCATAATCTGAAAACATGGGTGGCAGCTTTAAGCGCGGCGACGACTTGAGTTTTCGCAGGTCAGACTTGTGTCCCGCGCTTAAGGCTGCACTCTCCAATGGGGTGAGCCGTGTGAGTCAGCAGCCTCAAGCGCGAACAAGACGATTGGCCCCAGAAATTCAGGGCAACCGTCGCGCTTGAAGCTGCCACCCTCGAGTCTGTGTTCAGTTCAACTGCCGAATTTAGGCTGCCTTCTGCACCGGTCTGACCTGTCCGACTGGTCTGACTCGTCCGACTGGTCTGACCGGTCCGAACGGCTCCCATTGCAAATGGGAGCTACGGCCGGACACAGAAGGTCTATGGGTCAGCCAGGGAAACCGCGAGCGTTGTTTCGGGCAAGGGACTTTATCTATAATGCGCCCGGCAAGTGACCGCGCTGGGCTGCTTGGGCTGTGTCACGGGGGAACGCGCGGATAAGTCTAATTTGCTTCGGGGTAGGACCATCACTGGAGAGACACATGACGCATGCCAGGCTGATCCTTGGGGAGCAGGAATACGAGTTTCCGACGTTCCAAGGCACGGAAGACGAGGTTGCGGTGGACATGACGAAGCTGCGGGGCAAGTCGGGGGCCATCACCTATGACCCCGGCTACGCCAATACCGGCTCGTGCAAGAGCGCCATCACCTATATCGACGGGGAGAAAGGCATCCTTCGTTATCGTGGATATCCGATCGAGGAATTGGCGCAACACGCCATGTTCTCGGCGGTGGCCTACCTGTTGATTTATGGCGAGCTACCCGACGAGAAGCAGTTCCTGGTCTGGCGCGAGGAACTCACGCGGCAAAGCCTCGTGCACGAAAGCATGCTGAAGTTTTTCGATCACTTCCCCCCCACCGCCCACCCGATGAATATTCTCGGGTCGATGATCTCGTCGATGTCGTCGTTCTACCCCTACGACGCGGAGGACGAGGAGAAGATCAACCTGAACATCATGCGGCTGCTGGGCCAGGTGAAGACGATTGCCGCGTTCTCGTATAAGAAATCGGTGGGGCAGCCGTTCATCTACCCGCGCGCGAATTATTCCTATGCGGCGAATTTCCTGCGGATGATGTTCGCCACGCCCCAGGAAGAATACGTGGTGCCCCCCATCCTCGAGAATGCCGTGAACATGCTGCTGATTATCCACGCGGACCACGAGCAGAATTGCAGCACCTCGACGGTACGGATGGTGGGAAGCAGCCGGGCCAATCTGTATGCGTGCGTGTCCGCCGGCGTGAATGCGTTGTGGGGCCCGCTGCACGGGGGCGCCAACCAGGCGGTGGTCGAGATGCTCGAGCGCATCCATCGTGACGGCGCCAACTACAAGAAGTACATCGAGATGGCCAAGGACAAGGATTCGGGCTTCCGGCTGATGGGTTTTGGCCATCGCGTCTACAAGAATTTCGATCCGCGCGCAAAGCTGTTGAAGAAAGCCGCCGACGAAGTGCTGGGGGTCCTGGGCCGGACCGATCCTCTCCTCGACATCGCCAAACACCTCGAAGAAGTTGCTCTCAGTGACGACTTCTTTATCGAGCGCAAGCTCTACCCGAATGTGGACTTCTACAGCGGCCTGATTTACCGGGCCATCGGTATTCCCACGGAGATGTTCACCGTCTTGTTCGCGATTGGGCGCATGCCGGGCTGGATTGCCCACTGGTGCGAAATGCGCAATGACGAGGACAACAAGATCCATCGCCCGCGGCAGATTTATGTCGGCATGAACGAGCGTCACATGACAGGCTTGCCCCCGCACACGGAGCCGGCCCAGATCCCCAAGAACACGCCCAAGCTGGCGCAGGTCTCGGTTTGAACTGTCCCCTCTGGGCTATCTTCGTCCGATCGGTCCGATCCGTCCGATGCTTTCTCCTCCTCCATCCAGAGGAATTGGACGGATCAGACGGATCGGATCGACCGGACGAAAAACGGAAGAAGCAGCGGGGGAGTGGGGAGAGTGGGCGGGTTGCTATTGCCCGGGGAAGTAGGCGGGGAAGAGGCTGCTGTCGCCGCCCTGCAAGATTTGCGCGGCGGCATCGAGTAGTGCCGCTTCGCTCAGTCCGGCCAGGAAGCTGGCGGATTGCGTGAAGATGTTTGTGATCTCTACCAGACTACCCACAATGCCATCGAGCGCGGTTTCCATGAGGTACTGCATCTCGGGCCCCTGCGAAATCGAGTAGAGATCGATAAGTGCGGTAACCGCGTCATATTGGACATCGGCCCCGGCCAGGCGGACGCTGGCATACTGGGCATTCTGGTCAATCTGCAGGCCCATCTGCTGGACCGCCTGGTAGATTTGTTGCGCGGTATCGTACTCGCCCAGCTCTTCGTAGTACTTGCCGTATTCGAGCAGTTCCTGCCCCAGCGAGAGCAATTGCGTGTGCTCCAATTCTCCCGCGCCGGTCGCGGCGAGCAACAGGGCCACGTCCGGATCCATGCCATTGGCTATCAGCGCCGCTTGGCGATACTGCGCCGAGGCGCTGGCGTCCACACTGGCGCGGGCCATGTCATTCGCATTGTTCAGGACTTCCAAGGCGCCTTCGAGGTCGCCCTGGCTCAGCAGCATTTCCGCTTCCATGTAGTGTGGCAGGCTGTTTTCCGAGTCGATGTTGGACCACGCCGCCAATTGCGCCCGGCCCTGTTCGTACTGCTGCAATTCATCATAGTTTCGGGCCAGCGCATAGCGCAGATAGGCATTGTCCGGATGCTGCTCGACGGCTGCCTTGAGGACAGCGTTGGCTTCATCGGCCGACAGGAACTGGGCCGCGCCCAGCAGCGCTTCTTCACTCAGGCCGGCAGAAGCCAGGAGCGCACGGGCCTCTTCCGCGCTCAACTCTGCCCAATTGGCGAGACTGGCGAGGGCCTCGGCGTCCTTCATCATGGCGGTGCGCCGGGCATCAAGCACCGACTTTAGTGTGGCACCTTCATATTTGTGATTGCGGGGATTAGACTGCCTGGCTCCGGGTGGCTGTGGGCCGGCAATGTCCCCGGCGCCGGCCCCCGTTTCCGGCGGGATCGAAGGAAAACCGTCCCGCGGCACCGGCGTATCCGTGGCCGGTGGACTGTTTCCCGCATACCGGTTTTCTGGTGGCAGGCTGTTCGTGCTCTGCATCCGGTAGACGGCCAATCCAGCGACGGCCAAGAGAACCGCAGCCGCGGCCGCTGGCAGCCAGGCCACGAAACGGCGGCGGGGCGTGCGCAGTTGCACGTTGCCTTTCGGCCGGGCTTTGAAGGGGGTGACCTGCGGCGTTTCCGGTTTGGTGCGGGCCACCGCCTGCATGACGCCGTCCACCAGATCCACGGTGGGGATCGCCACCGTGAGGGAGTGGCCCAACGCAATCAACTGCTCTTCGATCTGCCTGATCTCTCGGCGCTCGGCCAGTTCATCCACGGTCCCCGGTGCCGGCGCGGCAATGCCCGCCATCACGGCGTCCACAATATTGATATCGAGCGCTGGAGCGGTGCTTGCGGCCCACGCCGACAAGACAGTGTGGGTGCGACGCAGATCCTCGAGTTCCAGGCGCAATTCCGGCTCGAGCAGAAGCCGGTTGGCGCAGGCGGCGCGCGAAGTGTCGTCCAGTTCCCCGTCGAGATAGGCCACCAATTCCGCCTGCTGGAGTTTGCGCGCGCCCTGGAGCACATTCTCGACCAGCGAGACGGCGGGGACAGCCGCTTGGGCCAGCAGGCCGGCTTCAAACAAGGACGTCTCGATGGCCTCGAAGGCCTCGAGTTCGCGGGCGCAGTCGTGGCACTCGATCAGGTGTTCCCGGAGTTTGGTTTCGATCTCCGAGGGCAACACCCCCTCGAGGAGGGCCATCATATCGTCCCGGTATGTCTCACAGAGTTCGTTCTTCACACATCATCTCGAAACGGGGTACAGTGTTCTCTCAATTGTCGCAACACCCGATGGAGCCGGGTCCTGATGGCCCCTTCGGTACTATCCACTATCTCGGCAATTTCGCGGGCGGACATGCGCTCGAAGTAGCGCAGGACGACGATCTCGCGGGCGTCCTCCGGCAATTCCCCGAGGGCGGCCTGGAGCGCTTGGGCGCGCTCTTGCGCCATCAGCTTCTCGGCGGGGCCGTCCGCGGCGGAGTGGAGCATTTCGCCCGATTCCTCGCGCGAGGAACTGGCGTACTCCTCCAGCGTCTCCATCTGCACCGCTTTCTTCCGCTTGAGTTCGTTCAGGCAGAGATTGCGCGCGATGCAGAGCATCCACGGCTTAAACTTTCGCTCGATGTCGAAGCGGTCCCGCGCCGCGTAAATGCGCAGGAAGGTTTCCTGCGCCATTTCCTTGGCGATGTCCACGTTCTTCAAATAGTGGAGGCAAAACCGGAAGACATCGTTCTGGTACCGCCGCACCAGATCCGCGAGCGCATTTTCATGGCCCAGACTGAGCTGGTGCATGAGGGATTCGTCGGTCTGTGGCTCTGCGGCACTCATGCGTGCCTCCCCACAGGGAAGCGCAACGGTGGCTGGCATACCGTCCTCGGGAGTTGCAACCTAAACACTTTACAGACCAATCGCAGAAACATCACATTGGACTTTCACATTTGGGTTTGTTCGCTCTAAGTGATTGTAGCAAATGGAGTTGCGAGAAACGAGTTGTGAGTTCAAAGTTGTGAGTTCTGGAGAATGATCACGCAGGGTGTTCGCCCACCACTCACCACTCACCACTCACCACCCGCAACCCGCAACTCGCAACTCAGAACTCACAACTCAGAACTCAGAACTCACAACGCGCTTCCTCGGTTCCGCGAGGCGGCCGCGCACGCCGGCCGCCATGATGAAGCGCTCCACCTGGGCCACGGCTGTCTGGGCCTCATTCCATACTTGCTGTGGGCGTCCGGCCTCCTCCGGGTGCTTCGCGGCGTATACGAGTTGACCCACGGCCACGAGCAGCGTTTCCCGGGGCGCGGCGGGCAGGGTCACGTCCTGCTTGAGCCGTTCCTCGAAGCGGATCAGCCTCGGTTGAAAAACGCTGGCGATCCAGGGGGCGGCCTCCCTTGGACTGGCCGAACGCTTCATATGTTCCTGGAACTGGTTGGCCAGGTCGAACAGTTCATTGGCATGGGCGCGTAATGTGGTGACCTCTTCCAGCGAAACGGCCCGCGTGCTCGAAGCCATGCGGCCTCCCCACAGCAGGTAGCGGGTCAGCCCGAAAGCAATGCCCATGCTCAGAACACTGGCCAGGGAGACGAGCACCAGGAAACGGAGGTAGCCTAGAAACGCCCCCGGCCTTGCGGCGTCCAACCGGCCCAGCGCCCGGTCATGCCTCACCGGCGCTTCACTCGGGGTGTTGTCCCCAGGCCGCTCGGGCCACGGCGGGCGCTGCGGGCCCTGCTGGTCTCTGTTCCGCATGGGGGGAAGCAAGCGGGACAAGGGCGGCTGCGGCTTGCCGGGCGCCTCAGGGCGGCTCCCCCCGCGGGGCGGACGATCGTGTTCCTGCCCGGTGGACATGCCCAGCCTCAGCGCGCCCGGTGCGCTTGCAAGAGCCGATCGAGATTGCCGGGATGGCGCATCCAGGCCAGGGCACGCTGGTAATCGGGATAGGACTTCTCCAGCCGTTTGAAGGCCGGGGGATGGATGGCGCGGCGGCCGCTGGCCAGTTCCTCGATGCCGAGATGCGCGTGCAGCATTTCGTGGAAGACGATGTAGCGCACAAAAAACTCCGGGACGAATTCCTGATCGAGCAAGGGATGCATCCGGATCAGGTCTTCCGGGGGCGAGTAGCTGCCGAAGCGGATGCTGTAGCGGCGGCGCAGTTTCGGCATGCGCCCCCACGTGATGCGCGCCGAGATCTTGCCCTCAAAGTAATCGGCGTTGAGTTGATTGAAATGCGCGGCCAGATCGTGGTGGCGGCCACGCGCCACGAGAAAGGTGCGGCGCGGCTGCCGCGGTGCAATGGTGTGGCTGCGCTCACGAATAAACTGGTCCAGGAGCGATGCCGGCTTCCCCTTGCGCGGCCGTTTAATCCACGCCACCAGGGCGCGCTTCACCTCCGGTCCGGCCTCGAGGAACATGTGGTGCAAACTCAGCCGGGCGGTTGCCCGGTCGGGGCTATAGCGCACCGACATCATCGTCGAACTGTTGTTCGTGATGCGCAGACGCAGCCGCAGGCCGGTCGATTCAGACAGTTCGCGGTGCAAGTCATGGGCCGCGATTGAAGTCTGGAGTCCGCTGCTTTGCACCAAGGCAGCCGGTTTGACGGTGGCGGGAGCGGGGGCAGTGGCCGCGCACGCGGTTTTCTCGAGCACCGCCCGCGGCGAGGACTTCGCTGGATGCCAGTCAAATTCGAGTTGTTCGATCATACACGGTCCACGCCGTCAAACATCATGGATGAAACCATAACAGAAGGTGGCCGTCAGAACAATCCGCCCAGGCTTTGCCGGGTGGAAATAATGCCGCTTCAGCCTCTATCCTTCGCTGGCAACAATGTATTGGACGATATGGATCGGTTGATATGACGAAGACTGAAGTCCTTGAGTTGATCAGAAACGGCGAGAATTCGGGCGTCGAGTTCAAGCGCGATACGTTGTCACCCTTTCAACTGGCGAAGGAACTGGTGGCGCTCGCCAATCTTTACGGCGGGCGCGTACTGCTGGGGGTGGAAAGTGACGGCACTGTCTGCGGCCTAACGCGGGCTGATTCGCCAACACCGGATGCCCCCGAGGGTCCCCAGCAATATGCGAAGTTGGAAGAGTGGGTCATGAGCACCGCGCGGGACAAGATCCGCCCGGAATTGATCCCGTATTTCGAGGTCATTCGCGAGGTGGAGACGGGGAAAGATGTGGCCGTGATTCAGATCGACAGCGGCTGGACGGTGCATCATCGCTGGCATGAAAACCACCGCACGTACTGTATTCGGGTGGGCACGCAAAGCCGGGAAGCAAGCCCGGAGGAACTGGAACGGCTGTTTCAGGCGCGGGGAAATTTCAGGCTTGAGCTTCGGCCAGTTTCGGGGGCTGTCCTGGACGACTTGGACCTGCGCCGGCTCGTGGATTACTTTCGGCGCATTCGAGACCAGGACATCCCGCCGGAGGACGCCCGCACAGCGTGGCAACAATTGCTGGAAAGCACAGAGTTCATGGCGGGCGAGGGCACGAATGCCGCCACGGGTGCGGGGGTGCTGTTGTTCGGCAGGGACCCGGGCCGCTTTCTTCCTCAGTCCGGGATCGACGCGGCGGCGTATGAGGGCCGGGAGAAAGACTATGCCGCCAAGGAGCGGACCACTATCCGGGGCCCTATGACACCGCTCTGGAACCGGGCGGGGAATGAGCTGGTCGAAACCGGTATTGTCGAGAAGGCGATTGAATTCGTTCGGCGGAACACGCGCGTCGAGGCGACCCTTCAGGACGGCGCACGGCGGGTGGAAAAGTGGACGTATCCGGCGGAAGCAGTGCGTGAAGCCATCGTGAATGCGCTGGTGCACCGCGATTACCTCCTCTCAGCCTCGGACATCGAACTGTCCCTCTATGATGATCGGCTTGAAATCATTTCGCCTGGCCGCCTCCCGAATGGGATCACCCCAAACCGTATGAAGACCGGTTGCCGCGCCGCCAGGAACCAACTCTTGAAAGACGTGATGCGAGATTATGGGTATTTGGAGCATATGGGGATGGGTGTGCCGCGGAAGATTGTGAAGGGCATGCTCGAACACAACGGCACGGAGCCCGATCTCATCGAGGAGGACGAAAACTTCCTGGTGCGGCTCTGGAATAAGCGAGCGCATTCATGACAATCCTGGTGACTGGCGGAGCGGGCTATCTCGGGTCGTGTGTAGCTTCGCTGCTGCTTGAGCGCGGACACCGTGTCCGTATTTTCGATCGCTTCTGCTACGGGCGGGCACCCATTGCCGCGCTGGCGGCCCAGCCCGGCTGCGACGTGGTGGAAGGGGACGTGCGCCGGCTCCAGGAACATCCGGGGTTGCTCGATGACATTGACGCGGTCGTCCATTTGGCCAGTCTCTCGAACGACCCCTCCTGCGATTTGAATCCCGAAATGGCTTGGGACGTGAACGTCGAAAGCACCGTGGAATTGGCGCGGCTGACTTCCGAACGCGCGATTCCACGCTTTGTGTTTGGCTCCTCGTGCACGGTTTATGGCAAGGGCGTCTTTCAATTTCTGGACGAGGAAAGCCCGGCCAACCCGGTGTCCACCTTCGGGCAGAGCAAACTCGCCGCGGAAGCCGCCCTGCTGCGGATGCGCACCGACCGTTTCGCGCCGGTGATCGCGCGCGCGGCGACGATGTTTGGCTGGTCGGAGCGGATGCGCTTTGATCTCGCCATCAACCAGATGGTGGCCACGTCGTTGCGTCAGGGCAGCATCCTTGTGCGCGGCGGCGGAAACCAGTGGCGACCTTTCGTGCACGTGCGCGACGCGGCGACCGCCCTGATCCTGCTGCTTGAAGCGCCGGCGGAGCGCGTCAGCGGTCAAATCTTTAATGTCGGCCACCCGGACAGCAACACCCGCATTCTCGATCTCGCGCAACAAGTGGCGGCGCGTTTGGGCGGGGTAAACATCGAAGTTGCCAAAGACGATGATGATCTGCGCAACTTCCATGTGCAATTTAAGAAGATCGAGCAACAATTGGGGTTCTCCTGCAAGAACTCGATCGACGAGGGCATTGACGAAGTGCGGCGGGAGCTTGAGGCCCGCCCGCCGCTTGATCCGTTTGCGGACGCGCATTTCAATGTCGCGCGCATGAAGCGGTTGCTCGCCATGCCGGTGGACGAAGGCGGCGAGCCTGTCGCCGCCCGCTTTATTCCTTTGGGCAAGCCAAACCTGGGATCGGAAGAGGAAAAGGCCGTCGTGGAGGCATTGCGCAGCGGCTGGCTGACTTCCGGGCCGCAGGTGCAGGCCTTCGAGGACGCCTTTTGCCGCGTGGTCGACGCGCCTTTCGGCGTGGGGGTGTCGTCCTGCACGGCCGCGTTGCACCTGTGCCTGGTCGCCCTCGGGGTGAAGCCTGGCGATGAAGTGATCACGTCGCCGATCACGTGGGCCTCCACCGGCAACACAATTCTGAACATGGGCGCGAAGGTCGTGTTTGTGGATGTGGAGCCGGGCACTCTGAATCTCAACCCCGACTTGCTCGAGGCGGTCATTACGCCGCGGACGCGCGTGATCATGCCGGTCCACATGGCGGGACATCCCTGCGAGTTGGATGCTATTTATCGGATTGCCAGGAAGCACGGAATAGCGGTGGTGGAAGACGCGGCGCACGGACTCGGCGCGAAATACAAAGGAATTCCCATCGGCAAGTTTGGCGAGTACACCTGTTTCAGCTTTTATGCCATTAAGAACATCACCACGATGGAAGGGGGGATGATCTCCGCAAAAACAAAGGAAGCGGCGGAACAACTCCGCTTGCTGGCGACTAACGGCATGGCCGCGTCCGCCTGGGACCGCTACGGGCGCAGTGCCGTCCCTGCGCCGGCCGAAGTGGTGGCGCCGGGGTTCAAGTATGCGCTCGGCAATGTGGGCGCGGCGATGGGCCTGGAACAACTGAAGAAGTTCACGGCGTTTAAGTCTGCCAGAGAGCGCGTGGCGAACATGTACCGCTCCGTATTGTCGGAGGTGGAGGAAATTGAACTGCTTGCAGTGAAACCGGAGGTCGAACACGCCTGGCACTTGTTCATCGTCCGCTTCCGTCCGGAGAAACTGACGCGGAGCCGGAACGAACTGGCCTATGATTTGCGCCGCGAAAACATCGGCACGGGTTTTCACTTTTATGGACTGCATTTGCACAAGTACTACCGCGAGGCGTTGGGGATGCGTCCCGAGCATTTCCCCGAGGCCACACGCGCGTCAAACGAAATCCTCTCGCTGCCGCTGCATCCGGGCATTACGGACAAGAATGTGCATGAAGTTGTGACGGCCCTGAAGAAAGTTCTCCATAACAGCCGGAAACAGCGCTCGTAGTCGCTCGCTCGCCGAGTGCGCGACGCGTTTTACGGAAATCAGCAACTTGACGGATCTGCCATGACGCCGGCCTTGCTCATCTACGATGCCAGTTGTCCCGTGTGTCGCCGCGCGCAAAGTTGGATTGCGCGGCGCGCGCGGCCGAACTGCCTGGACTACGTCCCGTGCCAGTCCGAGGCGCGCAAAGCGCGCGCACCTCAGGTGAGCGAGGACGAGTGCATGCGGGCCATGCAATTGATCTTGCCTGAAGGCACAATCTTTGCCGGCGCCGATGCCTTCGAGCACCTGTTGCCGCTCTTGCGCGCGCCGTGGCGTTTCCTGCGCGCGGCATTCTTGATCCCCGGCGTCCGCCGGATCGCGCCGATCCTTTACGCCTTCATTGCCCGCCACCGCATGTCCGTTTCAGGGCTGCTGATTCGTAAGGAAAACGGCGCGAGTTGCGACCTGAATAAGGGGCGCCGCTAGATGGGTTCATCCGATTTCGGGGGAGCGCCCGGCGAGCACATTCAAGGCCCTGCCTCGGGGCCTCCCTCCCCGCCGTTGCCACTGCCCGTGAAAATCGGTTACGGTGCGGCGGAGCTCGGCATGTCCGCCGTCGAGGTCATGCTTCAGCTTTATCTCCTGGTCTTCTACACGGAGACGGTTGATCTCGAGGCGCAATATGCGGGGATCGCCCTCGCCCTGGCCATCCTGTGGGACGCTATGGTGGATCCGGCGATGGGCGCGATTTCCGATCACACGCGGACACGTTGGGGAAAGCGGCGGCCCTATATCTTCATCGGATCGGTTTCGCTCGCGGTCTCCTTTACGCTGCTCTTCTCGCCGCCGAAGCTCGACGGACAACTCGCGACATTCCTCTACCTGCTCCTGGGCTATATGTTCGTGAATACGAGCATGACGTTCATCAACGTGCCTCATTCGGCGCTTGGTGGGGAACTGTCGTTCGACCGCAACGTGCGCACGGAACTCTTCGGCTGGCGGCTTCTCTTCAAGAACTTTGGGTTTCTCCTGGGCGCTATGTTGCCCGGGGTGCTCCTCGAGTGGGCAGAGCGTGGTGGTCAAGCGGCCCCGGACGCTACATCGCGCAGCCAGGCCAGCCTCTCTATTGGTCTTGCCGTACTGCTGTCCGCGTGGGTCACGTTCTTCATTGCGCGCGGCTACGACAAGCCAGGCGAGCGCATGCCGATCCGTTGGGCCTCAGTCGGCGGGCGTGTGCTCAAGTTTCTCCGCGATCTCTATGAGGTGGCCACAAGCAAGGTCTTCCTGCCGCTGCTCATCGCCTACTGCATCGCTTTCATCGGCCGCACGATCAATGCGTCGCTCGCCCTCTTCTATTACCGCATCCGGCTCGGCTTTTCCGAGTACGAGACCGTGGTGTATGTTCTGGGCCTGTTTATGGTCGTGCTGAGTTTCTCAATCTTGATCTGGGTGGGCATCAGCCGGCGCTGGGGCAAGAAACTGCCCGCCTTCTGGGGCGCCATGCTGCTGGGGATCATCACGACGATCTTGTACCCACTGCTGCCGGCGGGTGAACTCTGGGCCTCGCTGTTCTTCGTCTCCGTGATCAGCGGGTCACTGGTCGGTTCCATCATTCTCTTCGACTCACTGGTGGCGGACATTGTCGACTACGACGAATTAGTGACCGGGCATCATCGCGAAGGACTTTACTTCGGGTGCTGGCTGATGGCGACCAAAGTGTCGCGCGCGGCGGGATTGGTGGCGACGGGGTGGATGCTCAAGATGATTGGCTTCGATGAGGACGCCGTGCAGCATCCCCCCGAGGTGGGACAGGGACTCGCGCTGATGTTTGGGCCGGGCGTGGGGATTCTCTTTATACTCGCGGCGCTCGTCTTTCTCTGGATGCCGCTCACTGACCAGCGCCACCGGCGCATTCAGGTCCTGCTCCAACGCCGCCAAGCCCACCGTCGGCGCGCTTAATGGCCTGCACATTCGCATGCTTTCTACACACCTGAGAACTGTCTCGCGTTGCATTTTGGGAACGCACATGCTTCCACTTTTCGCAACTTTTACCAGATTGCCCCAAGATTGATCTTGGCACGTTGTTCGCATCTTCTCCATAGCAGGCAAAACGCACAAGAAGCGTTTTCAGACAACGATTGAGGGAGAACAAACTCATGTTACGTAAACTCACCACAATGTTCTCGATGGCCGCTGTATTCAGCCTGGTCTGCGCTGGCAGTGCTTTCGCGGACCATGCCTTCGACGCGAAGGACAAGTACGCCTCGAAGAGCAACCATGGCAAAGGCACAACGCGCCAAGCCGACGGGCGCATGTCCGACACCGAGCGAACGGCGAAGCTGGCGGAGAGCGTGATGCATCCGCGTGCGGACATCGTCAGCGGGCCGGCGCGCGAAGAAGCGCGCGAGGGCTACTTCGATGAAACGACCCAGCCGCAGCAGCAAATCGCCAGCAACAAAGGCAAAGGCAATCCTTCGATAGACGATTTCGAAGCGGACCGTCCGGAGATTGCCCGCGGCGGTGAAGGCGCACCCGGAATGGAGGAAGAAGAGGTGGCCAGCTACACCAATAAGGGCAAAGGCACCACCGGGATGAAGGGGATCACGGAACAGATGTAGCGTGCAGCATTCCGCGGAAGGATTTCATACCCCGCTGCTCGGATCCGGGCGGCGGGGATTTTTCTCTCAAGTCCACTCCCACTTTCTGGCTGGCCTCCGGGCCGCCGACGGGCGTGGCGACCCAGTGGAAGCAGTCGAACACTAACGCAACGACCATCGGATGATCAGGGACACTGCTCCTCCCGGCTGGCTCCCCGATGATTTCTAAGTTCCGAATGACGAGGTGTTGGAGCGGGTAGTCTGTATCCAGGTCGCCGCGAGTACGCCCTTCAATGAAACTGAGAACCTGGACCGCGCAATCGACCATGTGCCGGACGCGTGTGCCATCAGAATCAAGCAGCATACTGCACGAGCGCTGTTCGCACGACTTCTTCCCGGAAATAGCGGCTCAGGTCATTAGGTGTGCGCATATCGGCCTTGCGCCCAAGAATGGAGGACAATTCCCGCTCCATACGAACGACACCCAACAGCGTGGGGATATGTCCGGGATCAAATTCCACCAGGACATCCACGTCGCTCTCTGATCCGAAGCGCTCGGTGAGCACGGAGCCGAAAAGCGAGAGTTTCGTGATGTGGTGCTTATCGCAGAAGGCCGCGACTTGAGCCTTGTCAATCTCAATGGGCAATTGCATGGGTGATTCATCCATCAGGGCCTAATATCAAGAATGTATAGCACGTCAAGCGGCCGGTTCAACTAATCCGTGCCTCGAAACGGCAAACACCAGATTGGATCGTGAATGCGGTTCCACGCGCCGCCCCCTCCAGCGGTTTGGCCAAGACCGTATCGGAAGCTGCGACGTCAGTAAGTCCGCTTGGCAGTTCCACCACAGCCTCCATATTCGCGGGGATTTCCACCTCCAACAGAAACTTGCCGTTCTCGATCCGCCACTCGCTGCGGATGGCGCCGTGGATGCTGTCGTAGCGGGTTTTGGCCCAGGTGAGGCCGCCGCCGGGGACAGGGGCGATGCGGATCTTGGAAAAGCCGGGCGCGGTGGCCTGGATGCCGCCGACGGTGGTGAACAAGTACTCGCCGACCGCGCCGAAAGCGTAGTGGTTGAAGGAATTCATCCCGGGATCCTGGAAGCCCTTGTCTGGCGTCCAGCCGTCCCAGCGCTCCCACATGGTGGTCGCGCCGAGCGTGACCTGGAAGAGCCAGGAGGGAAAGGTCTTGTTCATCAGCAGTTGGTAGGCCACGTCCTGTTTGCCGGCGAGACTCAGTGCGGGCAACAGGCGCGGCGTGCCGATGAAGCCGGTGGCGAGGTGGTTGTCGAATCGTTCGATTTCCTTCTGGAAATGCTCCGCGGCCTTCGCTTTCAGTTCGTCTGGAATCAGATCCATCGTGAAGGCGAGCGCGTAGCCGGTCTGGCTACTATCGAGAATCGAGCCGTCTTCACGGATGAAGTTCTTCACGAAGGCGTCTTTGATGTTCTTCTCGAGCGCCGCGTAGTGCTCCGCCTCGGGCGTGCGGCCGATGATCTCGGCCATTTCACGCATGAGACCTGCAAGATAAGCGAAGTACGCCGTGCAGATGACTTCGTCCTTCGCGTTGCCGCCGAGGTTCAGCCAATCGCCGTAGCCGAGTTTCTTGCGGAGGTAGTTCTCGCTTGAATTCTCAAGGAACTGCATCCCCTTCATCAGATAATCGTAATGCTGCGCGAGGACGCGCTTATCACCATAGTAACGGTACATCTGGTACGTGCAGATGATCGCGGCGTCGCCCCAGGCGACATTGCCGCCGCCCAAGCCGATGTTCGGCGCGACGTCCGCCCAGGAACCGTCCTCGAGTTGGGCGTCCTGCACGAGGTCGACGAGCCACTTCGTGAAAAACGCCGACACGTCCGATACCAGCGCCGAGGTCGGCATGAAGAACTGGGCATCGCCCGTCCAGCCGCAGCGTTCGTCGCGCTGCGGGCAGTCCGTGGGCGCCTCAAGATAATTGCCGCGCTGGCCCCAGAGAATGTTGTGATACAACTGGTTGAGCAGCGGCTCGGAGCACTCGAAGAAGCCTGTCTGTGGCAGCGGCGAATACAGCACAACACCCACGACGTCCTTTGGCGTGGGGGGCTTGTCGAGTCCCGTCAGTTCCACGTAGCGGAACCCGTGAAACGTGAATTTCGGTTCTAGCGTTTCGGCACCGTGGCCGCTGAGGATATAGCTGTCGATGGCGCGCGCTTTGCGCAACGAAACGGTGTAGAGCGAGCCGTCGGACTGGAGCATCTCGGCATGGCGCACCTGCACGCGCTGGCCCGCCTCCCCTTTCACCTTGAGCCGCGCCCAGCCGACCATGTTCTGGCCGAGATCGTAGACATAGACGCCGGGCTGCACTTCGTTCATCGACTGCGCGGGGAATTCCTCGAACTGCTCAACGGCGTTGCCCGGATGCGCCTGCACCAGGGGGCGGATCGACTCCGCCGCCACCACGGGCTGCCACGCGCTGTCGTCGAAACCGACATCGTCCCAGCCCTTCCTCTCGCGCTGGCGATCCTGCGTTTCGCCCATCAGCAGGTCTGCTTCGAGAATGGGGCCATAGGCGGCTTTCCACGACTCGTCCGTCACCACCCGCTCCACGGCGCCGTCTTCGTATTCGAGTTCGAGTTGGAGACAAAGGCGCGGCTCGCCGCCGTAAAAGTTGCGCGGCGGGTCCATGCCCACCAGGAGGCGAAAGCCGAGATAGCCCGCGTACCAGCCATCGGCCAGAATGGCGCCAATGGCGTTTTCTTCGCCCGCGTCCACCAGGTCGGTCACGTCGTAGGTGTTGTAATAGACGCGCTTGTTGAAGTCGGTCCAGCCCGGCGTGAAGTATTTGTTACCGACGCGGTCGCCGTTGAGATAGACCTCGTACAGCCCCAGGGCAGTCGCGTAGAGCGTGGCGCGGCGAATATGGCGCTGCGCCTGGAATTCCTTGCGCAGGTACGGTGGAGGAGGAAGTTGCAGACCCGGGTCTGACTTTGGCGCTTGCCACGGCCCCTCGCCCAGCTTCGCCACCACGCGCGCCGCGCCCCAACCTTCGCCGCCCACGTCCGCTTTCCACGCGTCCGAGGTCTGCTTGGTCACCGACGCTTCCCAACTCGCGTCCGTCACCACTTCAATCGGCGCCTGGCCCACGGGGACAACAATCAGTTTGGCGATAACGCCGGCCGGATTCGGCGCGTCGCCCTCGTTCTTGGCCTTGATGGCGAGGACATTCACGACCGGTTTGAGGAAGTCTTCGACGTCCAGCTCATAGACGCGCGTAAAAGCGTTGATCGCGCCGAGCGCCGCGCTCGCGTTGTTGCCGTTGACGAAGACCTCGCAACTGTTGTCGGCGGAGATGAGCAGCGTGGCGGAAGCGAAGGGCCCCGCGGGGAGTTTGAAACTCATGCGCAAGTAGCATTCGCCCGTGGGCATCGCGTCCGCCGCCTCGCGGCCCGCGGCCCAGATCCACGCGCTGCCCTCCAAGGTGCCGGCCGGCGCTTTGGCGGGCGGCGCCTGCTCCGGCGCCGGTGCGTCATAGCCGATCCACTTCGCCGCCCAGTCCTCCGGCTTCAGCAGCCCCATGCTCCAGTGGGCAGGCGTGCTCCAGCCCGACGACTTCCCCGTCGCGTCCCACGCCTGCACTTTCCAATAGCACTGCATGCGCGAGCCAAGCGCGCTCCCTTTATACGCAATCTGGCAGGTCTCATTGCTCTCGACCTTGCCCGAGTCCCATAGGTTCCCCTCATTGCGCGCCAGCGCCCCTTCCGAGTCCGCCACGAGAATCTGATACGCCGTCTGCCGCTGCCC
>JACPGD010000124.1 GCA_016182645.1 Candidatus Hydrogenedentota bacterium
GAGCCGAAATTCCAGGAAATCAGCTACTACTCTGCCCCAAAACAGAAACTAAAGCCCAAGAGCCTAGATGAAGTCGACCCAGAACTGCTGGCCACCTTCGAGAAGTTGGGCATTCCCCTTCAGGAACAGAAGCGCTTGTCGGGTGTCGCCGTGGACGCGGTTTTCGACAGCGTCTCCGTCGCCACCACCCACAAAGACATCCTTTCTAAGAAGGGAGTCATTTTCTGCTCCTTCTCCGAAGCACTGCAAAAGCATCCGGAACTGGTGCGCCAATACATTGGCTCAGTGGTGCCGCAGAACGACAATTTCTACGCCGCGCTCAACTCGGCCGTGTTCAGCGATGGCAGCTTCGTCTACATTCCCAAGGGCGTGAAATGTCCCATGGACCTCTCCACCTATTTCCGCATCAACGCCGCGGACACCGGACAATTCGAGCGCACGCTGATTATTGCGGATGAAGGCGCGCAGGTAAGCTATCTCGAAGGGTGCACGGCGCCACGCCGCGATGAGAACCAGTTGCATGCCGCCGTCGTCGAGATTGTGGCCCACAAGCACGCGACTGTGCGCTATTCGACCGTCCAGAACTGGTATGCGGGCGACACGGAGGGCAAGGGCGGTATCTTCAATTTTGTCACGAAGCGCGGGAAGTGCCTCGGCGACAACTCGCGCATTTCCTGGACGCAGGTGGAGACGGGTTCGGCCATCACGTGGAAGTATCCAAGCTGCATCCTGATGGGCGACAATTCGGTGGGCGAGTTTTACTCGGTTGCGCTGACGAACAATTATCAGCAGGCCGACACCGGCACGAAGATGATTCACCTGGGCCGGAACACGCGCAGCACGATCATTTCCAAGACCATTTCCGCGGGTAAGAGCGACAACAGCTACCGCGGCCTCGTGCGCGTGATGCCGAAGGCGGCGAACAGCCGCAATTACACGCAGTGCGATTCGCTGCTCATCGGCAACCGTTGCGGCGCGCACACCTGGCCTTATATTGATGTGCGCAACCGCACTTCTTCTGTCGAGCATGAAGCCTCGACTTCGAAAATTGGCGAGGACCAGTTGTTCTACTGCCAGTCGCGCGGGATTGGGACCGAAGATGCGATTTCCATGGTGGTCAATGGCTTCTGCAAAGAGGTCTTCGAGCATCTGCCGATGGAGTTCGCGGTGGAAGCGACAAAATTGTTGGGTTTGAGTCTGGAAGGGAGCGTCGGCTGAGGGATGTTGGAAATTACGAACTTGCGCGCGTCGGTTGAGGGCAATGAAATTCTGCACGGCATTGATCTGACCATTAATGAAGGCGAAGTGCATGCCATCATGGGGCCGAACGGGTCGGGCAAGAGCACGCTGGCTCAGGTCCTGGCGGGCCATGAAGCCTATGAGGTCGATGAGGAAAGCCGTGTGACCTTCCTCGGCGAGGATCTCCTGGACATGCCGGCGGAAGAACGCGCCCGGTTGGGGTTGTTCCTGGCCTTTCAATATCCGGTCGAGATTCCCGGCATTTCCAATGCGTATTTCCTGCAGGCCGCGATGAATGAAATCCGCGTCGGCCGTGGCCTCGAGGAACTCGATGCCATGGATTTCAAGAAACTGCTAAACGAAAAGATGGATCTTATCAATGTGCCGCGCACGTTTGCGGATCGCGCGGTGAACCACGGGTTCAGCGGCGGCGAGAAAAAGCGCAACGAAATCCTGCAATTGGCCGTGCTCGAGCCGCGCCTGGCCATTCTTGACGAGACCGACTCCGGCCTGGACATCGACGCATTGAAGATTGTCGCGGACGGCGTGAACAAGCTGCGCAGCCCGCACCGCGGCTTCATCATCGTGACCCACTATCAGCGCCTGCTCAATTACATCGTGCCGGATTATGTGCACGTGCTCTACCAGGGCAAGCTGGTCAAGTCGGGCAGAAAAGAACTGGCGCTCGAGTTAGAGGAGAAGGGCTACGACTGGCTGCGGCAGGAGCAGGAAGCTCTCGCCGCCACTGGGTGAGCACCCATGACCACTCTTGACGTCTCCCTCGAGCAGGCCAAGGCCCAATACCTCGCCGACCTTGGGAAATTGCCCTCCAATGGCGCTCCGAATTGGTTGAACCAGATCCACGCGACGGGCGCCGCCCGCTTTCGCCAGACGCCCCTGCCGAATTCCCGCATGGAAGAATGGCGGCAGACGAACATCGGGCCCATCGTGAACACGCCCTACCGCTCCCTGGTTGCACCGACCGCGCATGGGCTGGGACGAAAGGACATCGAGCGGTCCTTCTATGGCGCCGGGGCTTGGACGGAACTGGTCTTCGTGGACGGCTATTATGCCCCGGACCTGTCTCTCACCCCCGAGCTGCCCACGGGTGTTTTCGCCGGAGCACTGGCAGACGGGATCGAAGGCACGGGACTGAGCGTGGTAGAGACGCACCTGAACCGGTACCTGGCCGAACGCAACGCCTTCACCTCTTTGAATTCTGCCTTTATTCAAGACGGCGCGCTGGTGCGCATTGGCCGAAATGCCGTCGTGGAGCACCCGATCCACGTCCTCTTCGTCACGAGCAAACGCCCGCCAGACGCCGCGGCGCACATCCGTAATTTGATCGTGCTCGAAACGGGCAGCCAGGCGCGGGTGCTCACGAGCTACGTCAGCCTCACCGACGACAGCAACTACCTGAACAACGTGGTGGAAGAGGTCGTGCTCGGGCCCAACAGCCAGTTGCACTATTACAAGCTGGTCGAGGAAGGGGCCGCGGGCAATCATCTGGGCACGACTGAAATCGTGCAGGACCGCGACAGCCGCCTGCACTCGTTTGTCATGTCGATGACCGGTAAGATCGTGCGGAACCAGGTGTGTGTAAAGCTCGATGGCGACGGGGCCTCCGCGCAGTTGGTGGGGCTGTATTTGAACGACGGGGAGCGGCTCATCGATAATCCCCTCAGCATTACGCACGTCAAGCCGAATTGCTACAGCCGGATCATGTACAAGGGCATCCTGGACGGCAACAGTCATGCGGTGTACGCGGGCAAGGTCTATGTGCATCAGGAAGCCCAGAAGACCGACAGTAACCAGCTTACTCAGAACCTGATGCTGTCGGACAATGCTACGATCCACGCAAAGCCGCAACTTGAAATCTACGCGGATGACGTCAAATGCACGCACGGCGCCACCATTGGCTCGCCGCCCGCACCGATTGTCTTCTATTTCCAGAGCCGTGGGATTGACGAAGCCAAGGCGCGCGCGATGCTGACCTACGGCTTCGCCGAGGAAGTGGTCAGCGAGATCGACATTTCTGAGCTGAGCGAGCGGCTCGGGGAGTATGTGTACCAGAAGTACAGCCCGTGAAGCGGTGGGGGCCATCGGACGGATCAGTCGGATCGGACGAAGCGGACGATTATAATTTGGGGGAGTTTTCAGAGCGTTCAAGGTGTTGAGGTTAGAGTAAAAAGATATAATCCCAATGCATCTTTTTGCTAACAACGCATTGAACAGGGAAAAGGAACATGGCAGTTAGCCCAAAAGAACGAATCGCGATGCCGGTGGCCGGGAGGCCGCCGCTGGATGTTGAACGCATCCGGCAGGATTTTCCCGTGCTCCGCGTGCTCCAGCGGGGGCGGCCCATTGCCTATCTGGATAATGCCGCGACCTCGCAGAAGCCACAGCAGGTCATCGACGCCATTTACCGCTATTATTCCGAGCAAAACGCCAACGTCCACCGTGGCGTGCATTACCTGAGCCAGCAGGCGACGGATCTCTACGAACAGGCGCGCTCCAAGGTGGCGAAATTTGTCGGGACCACGGTTGGGTGCGAGATCGTCTTTACGCGCGGCACCACCGAGTCCATTAACCTGGTCGCGCACAGCTACGGCCGGCAGCACGTGAAGAGCGGGGACGAGATCCTGATCTCGCACATGGAGCACCACTCAAACATCGTGCCGTGGCAGATGCTCTGCGAGCAGACGGGCGCGCACCTGAAGGTGATCCCCATCAATGACGACGGTGAGTTGCTGCTGGACGAATTCGAGAAGCTGCTCACGCCGCGCACGAAGATCGTGTCGATCGTGCACGTGTCGAACGCGCTCGGCACGATTAATCCAGTCAAGTACATTGTGGACAAAGCGCACGCGGCTGGGGCGGTGGTGGTGGTGGACGGGGCGCAGGCCACGCCGCACCTGCCGGTGACGGTGAAGGAACTGGGCTGCGACTTCTATGCGCTGTCCGGGCACAAAATGTATGGGCCGACTGGCATCGGCGTGCTGTATGGCCGCGCGGAACTGCTCGAACGGATGCAGCCGTTCCAGGGCGGTGGCGACATGATCCTCTCCGTCACCTTCGAGAAGACGACCTACAACCACCACCCGTTCCGGTTCGAGGCGGGCACGCCGCACATCGAAGGGGCCATTGGCCTCGGCGCGGCGATAGATTACCTCCACGCCGTGGGCATCGAGAAAATTGCCGCGCACGAACATGATTTGCTGGAATACGGCACCCAGCGGCTCCTGGAGGTGGACGGATTGCGGCTCATTGGCACCGCCCGCGTGAAAGCGGGAGTGTTGGGCTTCACGCTGGCCTCCGCGCACCCGCACGACGTCGGCCAGATTCTCGACGACCAGGGCGTGGCCGTCCGCGCGGGACACCACTGCGCGCAGCCGGTGATGCAGCGCTTCGGTGTCCCCGCCACGACGCGCGCCTCGTTCGGCATGTACAATACGCGAGAAGAGATTGACCGAATGGTCGACGGGCTGCACGAAGTGAACCGGATCTTTGGCTAATGAGTGAGACGCGCGCGCTATACGAGCAGGTGATCCTGGATCACAACAAGAACCCCCGGAATTTCCGGGACATGAAAGACGCGACCAAACACGTCGAGGGCTTCAATCCTCTGTGCGGCGACCACTTCACCGTCTATGTCAAGCTGGACGGGAATACCATCAGCGACGTGGCGTTTAAGGGATCGGGGTGCGCCATCTCGAAGGCGTCCGCCTCGGTCATGACCACGGAACTCAAGGGCAAGACCCGGGAAGAGGCGCAGGCCGTCTTTAAGCGCTTCCACCTGATGGTCACCAGCCCGGTGGACGAGACCGTGGACGAGGACGCCTTGGGCAAGCTCCAGGTCTTCAGCGGCGTGCGCGAGTACCCCGTGCGCATCAAATGTGCCACCCTCGCCTGGCACGCGCTGATGGCCGCCCTCGAAAATAAGCAGGAATTGGTGACAACAGAAGAACAGTGACAAAGGGTGGCGCCTTCAAGCGATAGCTTGAGGGTGGATCCCGCGCAAGTAACGACACATGCAAAATGCAGTTACCATAGCACGTGCTCCATCTTTCGAGGCCACGCTGCGCATGATGCAGGCGCGGCTGAAGGGTGTGGTGCCGCCGTTTGAAATTGAGATGAAGGCGGAGATCGCGCATAAAATCAACCTGCTTAAGAAAGAGTTGAACGCGGTCATCCTCGGGCATAATTACATGGAACCCGCGCTATTCCATTCCGTGCCCGACTACACCGGCGACTCGCTGTATCTCAGCGCCGTCTCGGCGCAGACCGATGCGGACATCATCGTGTTTTGCGGCGTGTGGTTCATGGGCGAGACCGCGAAGATTCTGAATCCCTCGAAGACGGTGCTCGTGCCCAGTACCAAGGCGGGCTGTTCACTCGCCGCCGGGATTTCGGCCAAAGACGTCGCGGCGTTGCGTCTGATGTATCCCGGCGCGCCGGTTGTCTCCTACGTGAACACCTACGCCGAGGTGAAGGCCGTCTCCGATTACTGCTGCACGTCCGGCAACGCGAGCAAGGTCTTGAAGCACCTGCTGGACGAGGGGCACAAGCGGATCATTTTCCTGCCGGACGAGTTCCTCGCGCGCAACACCGCCGCAGAAATGGAGGTCCCCTTTATCCAGGCCGGCCAGCCCATCGACACCGTCCCGCTGGACCAGCCCGCGGTCATTGGCTGGCACGTGCGCTGTGAAGTCCACGAACTCTTCACGGTTGACGACGTCCACGCCATCCGCCGTCAATACCCCGACGCGGTAATCCTGGCCCACCCCGAATGCAGCCCCGAGGTTATCGAGGCCGTCGATGTGGCCGGCAGTACGAAAATGATGACCGACTACGTCGAAAAAGTGGACAAGCCCCGCTACGCGCTGCTCACCGAATGCAGCATGGGCGACAACCTCGCCGCGCAATTCCCCCATCGCGAAATGGTCCGCGCCTGCAGCCTCCGCTGCCAGCATATGAACCAAATCACGCTCGAAGACACCCTCGCCGCGCTGGAGAAGATCCAGTATAAAGTGGAACTGCCGCCAGACATCATCGAGCAAGCGCGCAAACCTATTGAGCGGATGCTGGCGTTGCGTTAGTCTGCTGAGGCCCTTTCCTGTTGTGTTCGTTTGGCAGGAGCCGAGCAACGCCGCTTTGATGTTCACCATAAAAATGCCTTATTCTCGAC
>JACPGD010000125.1 GCA_016182645.1 Candidatus Hydrogenedentota bacterium
GGGGTCACCGTCGAGGGCATTGTGGTGGACTCGGCGGGCAAGCCGGTGGCCGGCGCGCGTGTATCTTGCAGCGGCCAGGAACCGCCCTGGAGCAGCAGCGCCTATTCCGGCGAAGACGGCCAGTTTGTGGTAGAGGGAGCGTTGCCCACGGTGGACATGCACCTGTGGGCATCGTATGGGACATTCCGCGACTCCCCACGGCTGGGCATCGCGGTGGGAGAAAATGGCCTGGATGGCTTGCGCGTGGTGCTGGAGCCCGGGCAAAGCGGCGGTATCGCGGGGCGGTTCAACCTGGACTTACTCCAGGCCAAAGAGGCCGTGCGCATTAAGGCGATGCGCGTGGGCGCCAGCCTGCCGCAGCCGGCTCACACTTCCGAAGTGAACGAGGCGGGTGAATTCCACATCACGGATTTGCCACCCGGGGAGTACGAACTGCGCATTAAGACCTATTCCGAAAGCCACATTGACTGCGCCGTGGGGACATATACCGTCCATCCCGGCGAAACGGTCGAAGTGGGGGAAATCGCCTGCGAGAGGGACACCAGCGCCACGTTGCGCGGGAAAGTGGTCAATGAACAAGGCCAGCCGTTGCCCCGGGCCTATGTGTACATCCCGGCGATTATGGGGGCACGCGCGCGGACGGACGCCCAGGGCATGTTCACGCTTTCCTGTCCTGGGGACCGCGCGAGCCGCGTAATGGCCGGTCACGCGGACTACGGCACGGTGGAAGCGGGCGTCATGCAGACGGAGGAGTCGGCGCGCATGCCCAGAGCGAGGAGTGAGATGGACATGGTGGAGGAAAGACCGGTAAATGTCATTCAAGCTTCGGAATCGCTCACCATTGTCCTTCCTCCCAGGGGACAGGTATCGGGCCGCGTGATTGACGCGGTGACCAGCAAACCGATCACGACGTACAGCATCATCCAGGCTCTCGAGTTTGGCGATACGTGGGATGCCGCGGTTAAAGTCTCGGACGCGCAAGGAAAGTTCCACCTGGATCGCGTGGATCCGGTCCGCGCTCATCTGGAAGTTACCGCGCCAGGCTATGTCAGAGGAGAGCATTCTCTGGAGGTGCAGCCCGGTGAACACGTCACCGGCGTCGAAATCCCACTCACGCCCAGAGCCATTTTATCCGGCCGCGTGATGGATCGGCAGGGCAAACCGGTCGTGCACGCTCAGTTGTACCCGAACTACCCGAAGTACCGGAACGCGGATACGCCGCTCGGCACGGATGAAGCCGGGCGTTTTCTCATTGAGCATTTCCCACCCTCCACGGCTGTGGTGTATGCCTGGGCGCCGGGATACGGCGTGGGCTTTTCTCCAGCGGTGTTCAACGCAGACATGACAATCACGCTGGGTCCGCCTACGGCTGTGGAAGGCCGTATCACGGCTGGTGGTGAAGAGGTGGAGCAACTCGTCGTGAATCTTCAAAACGAGGAACAGGGTTTTTACGAGCGGTGGGAATTTGAAGGGCCGGATTTCAGCATTCCGATGCTGCCCGCGTTTCCGCTGGAAGCGCGCTTCGAGGCAACGGACCCCGACATGAACCCCAGGAAGGCAGTGATTTCCATTGAATTGGTCGAAGGCCAGACGACGCGCCTTGATTTCGATTTCCCGCCGGTGGACGCGGTGTTGCGTGTAACCGTGCTGACTGCGTCGGAGATGGACAGCCATACCATTGACATTACGGTCACTACCGACTACGGAGAAACCCAGGGTTTCGGGAGCAGCGGGCGCGGGCCTACCACAATTACACACAGTTTTCTCCCGGGCGAAGCTGAGTTGCGGGCGACTGCGGGGAACAAGGAACAGACATTCAACATTGTGCTGAGTCCAGCTTCGGAGCAGGCAGTCGAAGTGGATCTCCGGTGAGGCAGAAAAAGACTTAAGCGACTTAAAGGACGAAAAGGACGCGCGGTCCGGCCGCCGTCGAAAGATGCGCTGGCGGCGGTCGCGGAGATATATGAAGACTTGGACCGCGGGCTCCCTGAATAGTCCGGGGTTGCCACACCCCGGACGAGTCTATCCACGGATCCTGGGGCGGGGCGTGTCGCAATCCCCCGCTACCCCAGGCGCTGATTTTTGTCTTGTAATTACTTGTGCTATAGTTATTGCATAACCTGATGGACGAGCAGCCCTTTAGCGCGCGGGTGTTGTTGAGTCTGGGCAGCAATCTGGGAGACCGGAAGGTGAACCTGGAAGCTGCGCTGGCGATGCTGGCGGAAACACCGGGCGTGCGGGTGCTGCGTCAATCACGGGTGTATGAGACCATGCCGGTGGGGGTGGTGGACCAGCCGGAGTTCCTGAACCTGGCCGCAGAGATCGAGACGGATCTGGCTCCGCTTGAACTCCTGAATGTGGCGCAGGACATCGAGCGCCGGCTGGGCAGGACGCCCACGTTTCGTTGGGGCCCTCGAGTCCTCGATATTGACATCATTCTGTGGGGGAGACAGGTGATTCGCGAGGCGCGGCTCGAGGTGCCGCATCCGCGGTTTCGCGAGCGGTTCTTTGTATTGGTCCCGCTGGCGGAAATCGCGCCGGACGCGGTGGACCCGGAAACGGGCCGCACGGTGGCGGAGCTGGCGGCGGGTTTGGGCAAGGTGAAGGCGGCGGGAAACGGGGCTGGAAGCCCTGGCTACGTGTAGTACTCCCTGAACCGCTCCGCTTGGAGCCCAACAGGGACCGGGACGGGTTCGTCACGGTTCGGGAGGTGGACAGGTGGCCCCTGTCACGACGGTCACATTTCAAGGGTATGGTGGTCATGGGGCACCGCGACACGCTCGCGGTGACCATGGAGGACATGGTGCACCACACGCGGATGGTCACGCGGGGTGTCGAGCGCGCATTTGTCATTGGGGACATGCCGTTTCTCTCCTACCAGGTGGATCCCAAAGAAGCGTTGCGCAACGCCGGCCGGTTAGTGTCGGAAGGCGGCGCGAAGGCGGTGAAACTGGAGGGGAGCGCGGAGAAGTTCGGGGACGCGATCCGCTGCATGCTCAACGCCGGGATTCCGGTCATGGGCCATATTGGCCTGACGCCACAATCCGTGCATCAGTTCGGCGGATACCGGATTCAGGGCCGCGGCGCGGAAGACCGTGAGCGGCTCAAGCGGGAAGCGCTGGGGCTCGAAGCGATTGGCTGTTTCGCCATTGTGTTGGAATGCATCCCCGCCGATTTGGCGGAAGAGATCACCAGGGGTTTGAAAATCCCCACGATCGGAATCGGCGCCGGGCCGGCCTGCGATGGGCAGGTACTGGTGCTGCACGACATGCTCGGTTGGGGCGCCACGCGCTTTGCCAAGACTTTTGGCGACGTGCGCAGTGGCATCAAGCAGGCGGTCGAGGACTATGTGCAGGAGGTGCGGCAGGAGGCGTTCCCCGGGCCGGAGCATTGTTACCAGTAAGTTGTATCGGACGGATCGGTTGGATCGGACCGATCGGTCAGACGGGTCTGACCGGTCAGACAGGTCAGACGAAGAAAGCAGGAAGTGTTGCAGGTTGTCAGAACTCCAGCGGAAATGCGGGCGTGGTCGCTCGCGCGGAAATGCGCGGGGCGCAGTATCGGTTTTGTGCCGACCATGGGCGCATTACATGAAGGCCACGCGAGCCTGCTCCGCGAAGCGGTCTCTCGCGACCACGTGTCCGTGCTGAGCATTTTTGTCAATCCAGCGCAGTTTGCGCCGAACGAAGACCTGGATAAGTACCCGCGGACTTGGGACGCGGACCTGGCGCTGGCGGAGGCGATCGGCGTTGACTTGGTCTATGCGCCGAATGCGGCCACCATGTATCCCGCGGGCTTCGCGACGTATGTGCAGGTGGAGCGGCTGGCGGACGGGTTGTGCAGCCGGACAAGGCCGCATTTCTTTCGCGGGGTGGCGACGGTCGTGGTCAAGCTGTTCAACGCCGTGCTGCCGGATCACGCGTATTTCGGCCAGAAGGACGCGCAGCAGTGTGCCGTGATTCGCCGGATGGCGAGAGATCTGGACTTGGGCGTTGAGATTGTCGAAATGCCGATTGTGCGCGAAACAGACGGGTTGGCGATGAGCTCGCGCAACCGCTATCTCGGGCCGGAAGATCGGCAGCGCGCCCTGTGTTTGCACCAGGGTTTGCAACGGGCGGAGGCGCTGCTGCGCGCGGGCGAACGGGACGCGGCGACCGTCAAGAAGCTCGTGCGCGAAGCGCTGTCCGCGGTAGAGATTGACTACGTGGAGTTGGTGGATGCGGAGACGATGGCGCCATTGGAACGGGTGGATCGGCCCGTGTTGTTGGCGGTGGCGGCGCAGGTAGGACCGGCGCGCCTCATCGACAACATCAAGTTTGCACCGGTGGACTGAAGGGACGAAAAGGACCGAAATGACGTAAAGGACGCGAAATCGTCCGGGGAGAAGAGAAGAGGTTTAGACCATGTTATTAACCATGTTCAAGAGCAAAATCCATCGCGCGACAGTGACCGAGGCCAACCTGAATTATGCGGGAAGCCTCACGCTGGATGAAGAGCTGATCGAGGCGGCGGGCATGCTGGTGCACGAGCAGGTCCAGGTGCTGAATATCAACACCGGCGCGCGCTTCACCACCTACATTATTCCCGGCCCGCGCGGTAGCGGGGTGGTTTGTCTCAATGGCGCCGCGGCGCGTCTTGGCCATCCTGGTGACCTGATCATCGCCGTCACCTATGCCCAGATGGACGCGGCGGAGGCGAAACGATTTACCCCAACCGTGGTGCACGTCGATGAGAATAACCGGATTAATTCGGTGGAGGGGCCGCGCGGAGCGGGGAATCAGAGTGCTGGTGAAGGGCCGATGCGGAAACCTTGGTCTCCCGCAACACGAAGCAGCTAGAAGTTTGCCGGGTCCTTCTCCGGCCGCTCAGTAGGCGGGACGGCGTGGTGGCGGATGCCTTCGACTTCAAAGGCTTCATCCAAAAGGTCGAAGACGCGCGTGGCGCTCCGGCGCGAACTTTGGAGCGCGCGTTGCTGGCCGTTGGTCAGAGGACCAAGCTCTTCATCGAGAAGCAGGTCAATCTGGCCAAGGATGGCGGACATAGGCGAGCGCAGCCGTTGGGAGACACTGGCGAAGAAAGCCGTGCGCAAATCGTGGACACGCTGGAGTTCGCGGTTGATCTGTTCCAACTGCAGTGTGGCCAGCCGCTGGGCTTCCTGCAAGTTCTTCTGCTCGGTGATATCCAGCATCAGCGCGACAAAGAGGCGTTTTGTTTCGCTGACAAATGACCGCGCAACGAGGTGAACATTTCGTTCTGAGCCGTCCTCAATGATGACCAGTACCTCGCCGAAATACTCCCCCTTGCTCCGCAACGTGCCCAGTTTGTTCGGGAGCGTGCCATCATCAAAGAGGAAGGTGCGGAAGCGGCAGCCCAGGAGCTGTTCGCGGCTGGCGCCGAGAAACTCGCAAGCACGGTCATTCACATGCGAGATGAATTCATTTTCTTCGTAGACCACGATGGGGCTGGGCGTACTGTCGAGAATCGCGCGCAACGTGGCCTCCGACGACGCGAGGGCACCCGCGCGGTTCTGTAATTCCACCTCCATTTTCCGCATCATCCGGCCCATCCTGCTCATCAACCACCCGCAGATGATAATGGAAGCGTAATGGGCCGCTACCGGGGTCTGCCGGACGCCGATTCCCTCCATGGCCCAATGCAGGAGCAGCGCCAGCGTATAGGCGAGACAGGCCGCAAGAGTGACACGAAATGTGCCCGTAAACCGGGGGGAGTAGATGCAGTAGCCGATGATGACCGCCAGGTAAAACAAGGCGACAAGGCTGTCCTCCCCGCCTGTCACCACCACCAACAGCGACACTTTGGCCAGGTGGATGAAGAAGTTGACCGGCGACAAAAACCACTCATATTCCCGCCGGAACAGCACCCAATGCACGAAGGTGTTGTGCACGATGGCGCCGAGGGTGATGATCAGAATGTTGGGGATGGCCTGGGGGTTGTCACCCAGCAGATAGTATCCAATCAGAGCCGCGTAAGCGATATAGCGCGCGACCAGGAAGGTACGCTCGATACCGATGACCACTTGGAGACGGGGATGCAAGGAGGGTTCAGGGGACCGTGCCCTGCCGGCGGGCGGGTTAGGCAAAACAACAGCACTCATGGTAATACACCATACACCAGAGATTGGTCAGCGAAAAATCCGCTCCGTTTCAAACACACAGAACCCGGCCCCGGCACTCCAGTTTTCTGTTTCCCCCTGTACTGCCTGGCCGCTCCCCCATGCGGGCGGACGCGGCGCGAATGCCGCGTTACTTGTACCGGTACGTGATCCGCCCCTTCGTCAAATCATACGGCGACATCTCGACTTTGACCAGATCCCCCGGCAGAATGCGGATGTAATACTTGCGCATCTTCCCCGAGATATGGGCGAGTACCATGTGATCGTTTTTCAAACGGACCCGAAACATGGCATTGGGCAAGGGTTCCACGACGGTACCTTCGACCTCTATTGCTTCTTCTTTCTGCATGTTGCCGGCATTACCTTTCCTGTTTGGCCTTCTTTTGGGGTTGGATACCAGAAAAAGGCCACCAGGCGTTTTCAGGCGCCCGGTGACCTAAGTCATTATAGCACAACACTGCGCCGCAATCAGCATTGATCGTCCGGGTGTTGTTGGACAGGCCGGCCCCGTCGGCCTTGCCGGACCAGTTGCCAGATCCAGCAGGTGCGTTCCCGCAATCGTTGGAACATGCATTATACTCCCCCAGCATTGGCGGGCGGCCGCGGGACCGGAAGCAGGAAAGGAAGTGCATGGAGTCAACGTCACAGGGTTCCTCGAAATGGCGGGGTGGTCCGTCATCGAGGCAACCAATGGCCAGGAGGGGTGTCTGCTCATCGCCCAGGAATACCCCGATCTGGTGATTCTCGACGTGATGATGCCGATCAAAGACGGGTTGGCGGCATTCAAGGAAATGCGGGAAGACCCGAGCACGTCGAGAATTCCGGTGATTCTCCTCACGGCGGTGAATCAGTTTGAGTTGGGGGCACATTACGATCTGGAGAGCGTCGGAAGGCAACTGGGAGTGCCGTATCTGGAGGGCTTTCTGGAGAAGCCGGTGGATTCGCGGGCCTTGCTGAAGGCCGTAGACGATGCGTTGAGCGCGCATTAGTGCGCGGGCATGCGTGCGAAACAGGCCCTTCAGAGGCAGTCGTCGCCAAAATACGAGGAATTCGTTAGTGCTGTCCTCTACGTCCAGTTCTGATACCGGCTGCGCCGAAGGCGCCCCTTCTTCCGGGCGAAGTCCCGGACAAACTATAGGACCTATACGACCTATAAGTCCTATAAGACCCACAGGACTTGCGCCGGTTCCTCCAGTCAATGTTCAAGCATGGCGTGGTGATCTTGGAGCGCCATGACTGAGGGGACGCCATCACGCATGGCCTGGAGCGCCAGGACGCCGGCGCGGGCCGCGGCCAGTGTGGTCATTGTGGGGAGGCCATGCTCGAGGGCGGTGCGGCGGATGGCGCGCTCGTCGTACTTTGAGGCGGCACCAAGCGGGGTGTTGATGATCCAGGCGACACTGCCGTTGATGATCTTATCCACAACGTTCGGGCGGCCTTCACCAACCTTGAACACGACCTCGACGTCGAGTCCCTGTTCGCGCAACGTGCGCGCGGTGCCGTCGGTGGCGAGAAACTTAAAGCCGAGCGTGGCCAAATCGCGACCCAGGCTGCCCATGTTCTCCTTGTCGCGCTTGTTCAGGCTGAGAAAGACGGTGCCTTCCGTGGGGAGCCGGTTGCCCGCGGCGATCTGGCTCTTGGCGAAAGAAAGACCCATGTTGCGGTCGATCCCCATGACCTCGCCGGTGCTGCGCATCTCTGGTCCAAGCAGAATGTCCACGCCGCGGAACTTAATGAAGGGCAGCACGACTTCCTTGGCCGAAGTATAGGTGGGACGCGGATCGCTGGTCAGGCCGAGCTCTTTCAGCTTCTTGCCCGCCATCACGCGCGCGGCCAGCTTGGCGAGTGGGACGCCAATGGCCTTGCTCACGAAGGGGATGGTCCGCGAGGCGCGGGGGTTCACTTCCAGCAGGAAAATGTCGTGATCGCGCACGGCGTATTGAATATTCATGAGGCCGACAACCTGGAGTTCGGTGGCCAGGGCGCGCGTTTGCTTGCGGATCTCCTCGATGATGGCCGGATCCAGATCGTAGGGCGGGAGAATGCAGGCGCTGTCGCCGGAATGCACGCCAGCCTCCTCGATATGCTGCATGATGCCCGCGACCACCACCGTATCGCCGTCGGCGATGGCGTCCACGTCGAGTTCGATGGCGCCCTCCAGGAATTTGTCGATGAGTACGGGACGCTCGGGCGACGCTTCCACGGCGTAGGTCATGTAACGTTCGAGGGCGGTGCGGTCGTAGACGATTTCCATGGCGCGGCCGCCCAGAACAAACGAGGGCCGCACGACCACGGGGTAGCCGATGTTTTCGGCAATCACCTGCGCTTCCTCGAAGGAAATGGCAGTGTCGTTGGGCGGTTGAAGCAGCTTGAGTTTGTCCACCACTTCGCGGAAAAGCTTGCGATCTTCGGCCCGGGCGATGCTCCAGGGCGAAGTGCCAATGATGGGCGCACCTGCGGCTTCGAGTTCCTGCGCGAGGTTGAGGGGGGTCTGCCCGCCGAATTGGACGATGACGCCGGCAGGCTTGACACGCTCAATGATGTTCATCACGTCTTCAAACGTGACCGGCTCAAAGAACAGGCGGTCGGAAGTGTCGTAGTCCGTGGAAACCGTTTCCGGGTTGCAATTGACCATGATGGTTTCGAAGCCATCGTCTTTCAGGGCAAAGGCCGCGTGGACGCAGCAATAGTCGAACTCGATGCCCTGGCCGATGCGGTTGGGGCCGCCGCCGAGAATGATGATCTTGGGCTTGCCGCTATCGATGATTTCGTCCTCATCGCCGTAGGAGGAATAGTAATAGGGCGTATACGCTTCGAATTCGGCGGCGCAGGTGTCCACGAGCCGGTAAGAGGGCAATACACCGTGCTTCTTGCGCAGAGCGCGCACATCTTTGGGGTCGCGGCCCCAAAGCACACCCAACTGCGTGTCCGAGAAACCGAGACGCTTGGCGCGGCGCAGGACGGCGGCGTTATTGGGATTCTCTTGCCGGAGCTTGCGCTCTTCCACGGCAATCTCTTCCATCTGACGCAGAAACCACGGATCTATTTTTGTGATTTCCTGAATCTCATCCACCGTTGCATTGAGGCGCAGGGCCTGGGCGATTTGCAGGATGCGGTCCGGGTTCGGCGTCCGAATCGCATAGAGCAGCGCCTGTTTCTCGTCCTCGGATTGAGGATCAGGGGTCAGTTTCTTGTGCCGGCCGTCACCGCCAAAGCCGTGCCGGCCAATCTCGAGACCGCGAATCGCTTTCTGGAGCGATTCTTTGAAGGTGCGGCCGATGCTCATGGTCTCCCCCACGCTCTTCATCTGCACGGTCAACACGCTCTCCGAGCCGGGGAACTTTTCGAAGGCCCAACGCGGAATCTTGGTGACGACGTAGTCGATCGTGGGTTCGAACGATGCGGGCGTTTCTTTCGTAATGTCATTGCGGATTTCGTTGAGCGCATAACCAACGGCCAGCTTGGCCGCAATCTTCGCGATGGGGAATCCCGTGGCCTTCGAGGCCAGCGCGGAACTGCGTGCGACGCGCGGGTTCATCTCGATGACCACCATGCGGCCATTGTCCGGGTGAATGGCGAATTGCACGTTCGAGCCGCCGGTGTCGACGCCGATCTCGCGCATGATGGCCACGGACGCGTCGCGCATCGCTTGGTACTCTTTGTCGGTCAGGGTTTGGGCCGGAGCGACGGTGATACTGTCGCCGGTGTGGACACCCATCGGGTCCACGTTCTCGATGGAGCAGATGATCACGACGTTGTCGTGCAGGTCGCGCATGACCTCGAGTTCGAATTCTTTCCAACCGAGGACGGACTCTTCGATGAGGACTTCGTGGACGGGGCTGGCATCGAGTCCGATCTGGACGGCCTGTTCGTATTCTTCCTTGTTGAAGGAAATGCCCGCGCCAGAGCCGCCAAGAGTGAAGGCGGGGCGAATGACCGCGGCATAATGGACTTCGACGCCAAAATCCCGCGCCTCCTCGAGCGAGTGCACAACCTGGCTGCGCGGCACGTCCAGGCCGCAGTGGATCATGGCTTCCTTGAAAAGGCCGCGATCTTCCGCCTTTCTGATGGCGGGGAGTTTCGCGCCGATCAACTCGACACCGTACTTGTCCAGGATCCCCTGCTCGGCGAGCGCCACGGCCAGGTTGAGCCCGGTTTGCCCGCCGACCGTCGGCAGCAGCGCGTCTGGCCGCTCTCTTTCGATGATCTGTTCAAGAAATTCAACCGTCAGCGGTTCGATGTACACGCGCTCGGCGGTCTCGGGGTCGGTCATGATGGTCGCGGGGTTGCTGTTGACCAGCACGACTTCATAACCTTCTTCACGCAGTGCTTTGCAGGCTTGCGTGCCGGAATAGTCGAACTCACAGGCCTGGCCGATGACGATTGGTCCCGACCCGATCAACAGGATTTTGTGGATGTCCGTGCGCTTAGGCATCGTCTCTCCGTCGCGTTCAGTGTCAGCCTGGCAGCGGGCACGCCGCTGTCGCCCCTTAAAACACGCCCGGCACAGAGGCCGGGCGCTACAGTTTATGCCCGGCACTAGGGCCGGGCGAAGATATCCAGGTTCCTGCTCGGACTATCGCTAATAGCGGATATCGAGCACCTCCAAGTGCAGTTCACCCGCGGGCACTCTCGCTAAGGCCAGTTCCCCCACCGCCTTGCCCAGCAGCGCCTTCCCTACCGGCGACTGCGTCGAAATCTTGCCATTGCTCAGGTCGGCCTCGACGGGGCTGACCAGTGTGTAGGTCGTTTCCTTGCTCGTCCTCTGGTTGAGCACGCGCACCGTCGCTCCGACAAAGGCCTTGCTCTGATCGACCGCTTCGTTTTCGAGCAGCGTTGCCCGGCTGATCTTGTCCTCCAAGTCCTTGATCTTCGCATGCAACATCGCCTGCTCGTCTTTGGCCGAGTGGTACTCCGCGTTCTCGCGGAGATCTCCCAGCGACCGCGCATGCTCGATTGCTCCCGCCACCTTCATCCGGCGCTCATACATCTGCGCCAGATCGGCCTTCATCCGTTCAAGGCCTTCTTCCGATACATACAGTTTTTCCATGCTCGTCCCAGGCCATCCATCACGCCGCGCACACACACTTCTCATGCGTGCAGAAAGTTGTCAACAATGAATTCAAACAAGCGCCTGACGCGGAGTATAGCAGATGCCGCCACGGGCATGCGAGAAGCCACTCTGTAAATACATAGCACCACCGGTTCAAGCAGCAACAGGGCAGCCTCCAGCGCAATCTTCAAGGGAGGCTATAGAGATTTGTCCTAATCCACGATGTTCCTGATGTCCCTGGCAGTGTGCAGCACCCGAATGATCTCAAGGGATTCTTCGGACAAACGGTGAAGAATCGCATACTTCTTCACGAAGCGGACTCTGATGTCAGAGGTGAATTCGGGGCATGCTCGACCAGAAAGAGGAAAATCGGACAACAAATCAAAGGCTTCAAATATCTTCGCGACCAATGTACTGGCTGCTGCTGGGTTGTCTTCATTTATGTACTGCCAAAGTGAAAAGATGTCCTCCTTCGCCTCCTCCGATAGGACGATCGTCTTACGCATTTACCAGGACTTCCCAAATCTCTTTTGTGCTTCCCTCCGAAGTTGCTCGCGGTCAAACACCGAAGATCTCCCGGCATCCAAACTGGCAATTCCTTTCTCGATCTCCTCCCGAAAGGGCTCAAAATTGATTTCGGCCGCTTCTTGCTCTTCAAGTAATTGAACGGCCGCCTCGACAACCTCCGACATCGACTGATACTTGCCCGAGGCTACCTTGTTCTCAAGGACTTGGGCTAACTCTTGACTAATCGTGATATTCATCAATTGCTCCTGAAGGAATAACTGTCCTGAGTATAGCACATGCTCCAGGTTCCCCGGGCGCTCGGAGTCAGAACAACTCTCCCTGTGGGGTGGCGGGTGGGCGGAGGCCGAAGTGCTTGTAGGCGCGGGGGGTGGCCATGCGGCCTTGCGGGGTGCGTTTCAGAAAGCCGATCTGAATGAGATAGGGCTCGTGGACCTCTTCGAGGGTCTGGCGTTCTTCGCCGACGGCGACGGCTAGCGAGGACAGCCCGACAGGGCCGCCGCTGAATTTTTCGATAACGGTCTGGACGATTTGCTTGTCCATGTCGTCCAGCCCGAGTTCGTCGATCCGCAGCATGCGCAATGCCGCGTCGGCGACCTCTCGCGTGATGACGCCGTCACCTTTCACCTGGGCATAATCCCGCACGCGCCGGAGCAGGCGGTTGGCGACGCGGGCGGTGCCGCGGGAACGGGCGGCGACTTCGAGTGCGCCCTCTTGTTCGATGGGCGCTTCGAGAATGCGGGCGGCGCGGAGGACGATTTGCTGGAGTTCGCGCGGGCTGTAGAAGTCGAAGCGGCAGGTATCGCCGAAGCGCGCGCGCAGCGGCGGCGTCAACAGGCCCGTGCGGGTGGTGGCGCCAATGAGCGTGAATGGCTTGAGGCCGATCTTCATGCTGCGGGCGGTAGGCCCCTTGCCCAGCATGATGTCCACCTCGAAATCTTCCATCGCGGAATACAGCGTCTCTTCCACAGCGTGATTGAGCCGGTGGATTTCGTCGATGAAGAGGATGTCGAACTCTTCCAGACTGGTCAGGATGGCCGAGAGATCGGCCTGCCGCTCGACGACGGGGCCGGCTGTCTGTTTGATGTCCACCCCCATCTCATTCGCGAGAATACGCGCGAGCGTGGTCTTTCCCAGCCCGGGCGGTCCGCTGAGCAGCAGGTGATCGAGCGGTTCCTTACGCTGCTTCGCCGCCTGAATCGTGATCAGCAGTTTCTCTTTGATGGGGTCCTGGCCCGGAAAATCCTGGAGACGCTGCGGCCGGATCTGATCGTCGTATGCCGCATCGTCTTCCATCGGCACCGGATTGATGATGTCGTCTTTGGGCATTCTGGCTCCCCTGCGGCGCTTACTTTACCCGTGTCAGGGAGCGCAGTGCCACCCGCACCAGTTCATTGTCCGCCGCGCTGTCGCCCAATTCCTTGCGGGCGTGGGCGGCGGCCTTGCGCGCTTCGGGCGGCGTGCAGCCGAGCGAGATCAGCGCCTCGTAGACGTCATCGCCCGCCAAGTCCGGCTCGCCCTGGCCCGGTTCGCCGAGGATCTTGCTCAGTTCGGGGTCCTGGCCCATCTTGTTCTTCATTTCAAGGACAATGCGCTGGGCCGTCTTCTTGCCAATGCCCTGGACGCGTGTGAACGCACTGACGTCGCTCTCCAGAATGGCGCGGCCAAACTCGGCCACCGGCAGCGCGCCCAGCACCGACTGGGCGACCTTCGGCCCCACGCCGCTAATCGTCATGAGCATCCGGAACAAGGCCACTTCCTCTTCCTTGAGGAACCCGAAGATCTGGAACGAGTCCTCGCGGATGTGGCA
>JACPGD010000122.1 GCA_016182645.1 Candidatus Hydrogenedentota bacterium
ATTCGGTCACCTGCAACGTGTAGGGGCCGAAGTCCCCGGCAAATCCGGCGATGCGAACCAGGCAGTTGGCGCCGGCGGTCAGGGAGACGATCACCTGCGATTGCCAGAAACAGGAGTCGTCGTTGCAGCCGAGTACATTCAGTGTTCCGCACAGTCCATCATACACGCTGAGCGTCGTATCAAATTGGCTGCCGCATAAGGAAAAGACATAGTTCCCGTCGCGCGGCGCGACAAACATATGCCACACATCCTTCGCGTCGTTACTGCAAGGCGAGGGGACGTCCGTCATTGCCGAAGAAGTGTCGCCACTGACAGCTTCGTTGACGCCCACGGGCAGCGCGGCCGCGCAGGAATCATTAGCCGGGGGGATGCCGCCGCCACTTTCGCAGGGAGTGCCGAAGTATTCGACGAAGACGCCAGCGGCGAGGAGGTTATCCAGGAAGTTGCATGAATCCTCGTTCAGCGGATTGAAACTGACATTGAGATACGCGATACCCGGCAGCGCTGCCAGGGGGGTGAGATCAACAAGCTGGTTCTGGTCCAGCCAGAGCGTGTCGAGACTGCTCAAGGCACTCAAGATGCCGATCTCGGTAATCTGATTGTTGCTGAGACTGAGCGCGCGCAGCCCCTCGAGCGTTTCGAGTGCAGCGGCACTCGTAATGCCGTTGCCGTCCACATAAAGTTCGACCAAGCCGGTCAGCGCGGCGAGCGGGGCAATGTCCGGGGTGCCACAGTTCATCAGCCCGAGCGCCTGCAACGCCGGGAGACTCGCCACTGACTCGAGACCGTTCAGGGGATTTCCACTGAGATCGAGCACCTGCAATTGATCAAGTTGCGCAAGCGGCGTGGCGTCTTCAAACGTATTCCCAGCCGCGAACAGCACGCGCAGTTGCTCGAGGTCCTCCAACGGCGCCAGACTCGTGGCCTGGTTATCGTCCAGATACAATTCCCTCAGCCGCGTCAGACTAGCCAGTGAACTCAAGTCTCCGATCTCATTGGCGCCAAGGTCCAGCACCTCGAGCTTCGTGAGCGGCGCCAGCGGGGAAATATCCACCACCGCATTGGTATACAAGGTCAAGACTTTCAGGTTTGGACAAAACTCGATTCCGGCGAGATTTTCAATCCCGTAAAAGTCCAGGGCCAAACTTTCAATCGGAAAGAGGTCTGTCACGCACAAATTGCGCTCGTAAATACCCAGGTTGTCGCGGATGGCCTGCTCCAAACCCGGGTCGGGGAACGTGACGGCCTGGCTGCATTGTCCCAGGGGATGTGTCTCGAAGGAAAAGCATCCCCCCTCATTGCTCACTTCGACCGAGTTGCCGGCCGCATCCGCGAGAGTGGCCTTGTAGAAATAGGTGGAAGCCGGGCGCAAATTGACCAAGGCGGCGAAAGTGTCCGAGGGGTCGAGATGGAACACGCCGGAGCGATCCAGCGCGGCGCAGGAGTGCCCATAGGTGATCGTCAAGGTGCCTTCTTCCGAAGTGCCAACACGGAAGATGGCGGTATCCGGGCCGAGTTGATCCAAGGCAAACTGGGTCAATACCGGCGGCAGGCAGTCGGTATTCGCGAGGCCGGTGACGGTCCGGGGCAGGCCGGTGTTGTCGCTGGCATCCTGGTAGCTCACGGCAATCTCTCCCCCATGGGCTACCTGGAGAAGATGGTCCCCTTCCACCGGTGTCCCCTCGGCGAGCGGCACCGTGCCTTCGAATTCGCCGGCCTGTTCCGCCGTCTCGGCGAGGAACACGGTGACTTTGTCGCCGGTCGTGCTGGTCACCTGCACCGCCGCGGTCCCCGTCCCGGCAAGGTCCGTGTCCCGCAGGTGAATGCCGGCCGAGGTGTCGCAACGGTAGGCAGCCCGATCAAACCGTATGGCCCCACGGCCCGGCGCGGCCAGTTCCACCGCGCGCGCCGCATTCAAGCGCCCGCCCGTGGCCACTTTTCCCTGCAATCCCTGGACGGGTTCCGCGGCTTCGAGCAGCCACTGGCGGATGTCGGACCAGTGGGCATCCGGGGCGAGCGACCACAAGAGCGCGGCGACGCCCGTCACGTGCGGCGTGGCCATGGAGGTCCCGGAAAAGAGGGCATAGCCATTGCCCGGGACCGTGCTGAGTATCTCTTCTCCCGGCGCCGCCAACTCCACTGAAAGCAGTCCGTAATTGCTGAAGAAAGAAAGCGCGTCGGTGTCGTCCGTGCTGGCCACACTAAAGACGTTGTCCAGCGGATAGGCGGCGGGAAGGGACACGCCGATGCCGGGAATGTCTACGTCATTGTCGAGCGCTTCATTGCCGGCGGCGGCAATCAGCATCATGCCGGCCGCGCCGGCGGCCTCCAGGGCTACCTGTCCGATGAGGGCCTCGGGCGAGTCCAGCGGCAAGTAGCCGCCCCAACTGGCGTTGGCGACGTGCACGCCTTGATCCAACAGGTAGTCCACTGTGCTGAGGGCATCCGCAAACGCGCCAAAGCCGAACTCATCCAAGAACTTGAGCGCCATGATCCGGACATTCCAATTGATGCCGGTCACGCCTTCGCCATTGTTGCCGGCCGCGCCAATGGTCCCTGCTACATGGGTGCCGTGGCTGTTGTCGTCCATGGGATCGCCGCTGGTCACGGTACCGTCGCCATTGGTCCACCGCGCGCCAAAAATGTCATCGACAATTTCGTTGCCGTCGTCGTCAACGCCCGGTTGTCCGTCAAATTCCTCTTTGTTGACCCACATCTGCGAGGCCAGGTCCGGGTGCGTATAATCCACGCCCGTATCCACCACGGCCACGGTGACGTCGGTGGAGCCGGTTGTGAGATCCCACGCCTCGGGCGCGTCGATGTCCGCATCAGGCTGCCCACCCGTTTGTCCGGTATTGTTCAGTCCCCACATCTCGGGGAAGGCCGGGTCATCCGGCATCGCCAGCGCTTTGAAGCGCACATTGCGGGCAACACCGCGCACGCCGGCCGCCTGGCGATAGGTGGCCATCGCCGCGTCCGCCGATTTTGTAGCGGGAAGCCGGACGACCTCGATCGGGAAGTGCTTGTAGCGGTGGATCACCGTTGCGTCCGCTTGAGCGTGCACGGCATCCCGCGCCGCGGCACGGCTGGCGGGCTCGAAGCCCACTAGTAAGACACGGTCGTCCATGCCTGCCGTCTGCGCATGTGCAATGGCTTCATCCCGCCGCGCCGACCCTTTCTCTTGGGGCGAGGGAGACACCTGCTTGCGGTGCTCGAGCACGGGAAGCGCGACGCGGGAAAAGGGAGCATGGCCGCCGGCCCAGCCTGAAGCAGCTATGGCGAGAAGCAAGAAAGTTGCCGGCACGTGGAGGCCAAGAGAAATCGATTTGATCATTCAAATTTCATCCTATGTGCGATCATCCCTGTTAGATTCCCCCAACATAGCCCAAGACTATGGATTAGATATGGTGAATGTGCCATTGGAGCGATCCTGGTAAACGCCGTCGGTAGTATAGATCAAAATCCTATAGCCACCTCCGGAGACCACACTGACGGGCAGGTTCAGTGTCCACGTCATGGTTCCGTCATTCGTTTGCGTGGTGCCCGAGCCTGGAAACACGTTTTGGAACACGCCATTGCGATACAACTTGAACTTGACAATGCTCGCCGCCGGAAGCGTGGTTTGCCAGGTCACAGTTTGTGTGGAGCCGCGCGGCCATGTTTCGCCGCCGTTGGGCGACGTGAGGCGTAGGGGTGGGGCGACGAGCGTGAAATACCGGTTGCTTAAATCGGTATTGAAGGGATTAGGTGTGTAAACCTGCACTGAATAGTCGGTATCAGGTTCATAGTCGTCGCGAATGAGCCAATCCCATCGGCCGGTGTTTGGGCTCAGGCCACTGAGAACACCAATAGACTGTCCGCCCTTAAACAGTCTGATTTTTACAGTGGGAAAAGTGGAATTGCCAACCGTTGTGCCTACCCACATAATTGGTTTCGTGCCGCCCATCGTCCACACTTCCCCACCGTTGGGCGAAGTGAGCGTGAGAGGCGCGTGCACCAGTGAGAAGGGACCATTGCTGTCGTCCAGGTACGGCAGAGTGGGGGTGTAGATGCGGAGCGTATAGTCAGCTCCCTCTGGGAGGTTTAGGGGCACGTCCCAAATCCAGCTCCCCGTATTGGGCAGCGGACCCATAAAAACATCTGGTTGGCCAGGCTTAATCAGTCTGAACTTGACCTCTGCTCCGGTTTCGGGAAGCGCAGTCCAGGTAATGGTTCGAAGTGAACCCAGGGTCCAAAGCTCGCCCCCGTTCGGTTTGGTTAGTTGAAGCGGAGCCCTTGTCAGGGTGAAAGTTCCGTCACTAAGGTCACTGTAAAGGTAGTCCGGCGTAACGATTAGTAATTTGTAGTCAGTGGCCGGCGTCAGGTTGGTCGATACGTTCCAGTTCCAACTGCCGGTGTTCGGCGTCGATGCCAGGAACTGAGTGGAGCTGCCTCTTCGGAGCTTGAGGATGATGGAGGATCCCGTTTCCGGCCTTGCCGTCCAGGTGACCAGGTGACTGGTACCCAGATCCCATGATTCCCCTCCGTTGGGCTTGGTCAGCCGAAGCGGCGCCGCCGTGATGCGGAAGGGGCCGTCACTGAAGTCCCGGTAAAGATAGTCCGGCGTAACAATGAGGAGAGTGTAGTCATCAGCAGGGATGAGATCGGCGGGTAATGTCCAGTTCCAACTGCCGGTATTGCTCGTTGATTTGAGGTACTGGGTTGTACTGCCCCTTCGAAGCTTGAGGATGACGGTGGGACCTGTTGCAGGTTTTGCGGTCCACCCGATCATATGGGTGGTTCCCACCTCCCATGACTCGCCCCCGTTAGGTGTGCTAAGTCGAAGACAGGGGCCGTAATCAGCAGTGAGGCTTGCGTCGGAGTTCAGGACGAAGCTAATGTTTCGATCACTTTCCGTCAGATCCCCGCTCCAACCGTCAAAGCACGCGCCACCCGCCGCCTCAGGCGCCGTGAGCGTTACTATACTGTCGGGCGGCACGTCCACCGTGTAGGGTGTGGTTCCCCCCTGGCCGGTATCGCTGGCGATCTGCACGCCGAAAAGGCCGGTCGAAGACACACTCAATCGAAGAAATGGTGTGTAGACTCCCGTTTCCGTGGAAGACTGGCCACTCACGATCTCCACCGGCCGCGAATCAGGCGCCTGCCACCCGGGCACCGCTTTGAAGGACAACGTATGCGTTCCGGGGAGCAAACCTACCAGTTCGGCGCTGCTGTTCTGCCAGGGACCCGAGTCAAGCTGCCATTGTCCCAGGGATTTAATACCTTGGGGTTCGAGTTCCACCACGAGCGCGCCGCCGAGGGGGACGGTGGTGAAGACCTGCGGTGTGATCTCCTCCGGCCCGATCTCCCCGTCCGTGGTGGCGCTGCGTTCGCGCAGTCCCGCGTGGCCTTCGATTTCCTGCGCGCCGGTCGTGTTGGGGGGCACGGCGAGGGTGTACGAGAAGGTCACCGGGAAGGTCTTGGGCGCACTAAGCCCGAAGCTGAAGTCCAGGGCGCCAGTCGAGCCCAGTTTTGGCCGGATACCGGGCACCGACCCCAGTTCCTCTCCGTTATAGGCCCAGCCGGGTGGGATGTGGTCCTCGCGGAGACTCAGGGCGACCACGTTGTCGCCTGGAGAGGTGATGTTAATCGTGACTTTGATGCGCACGGTCTGGCCTGGCCAGTAGGCGCCGGCGGGTTCGACGACTTCGCGCGTGAGATCGAATCCGCTCACGGCCCCCGCCTCGGCCGGCCAGAACAGCAGGGCCAGGCACAACAGGCCCGCGACGCCCAAGCCGAATCGGCCGCTGCCGGGGAGACGGCGGCGCCCCGAACCGGCGGTGACGAAACCGAGCAAGGCCATGCCGAATAGAGAGAGGTCGAGCTTCCACGGGCCTTGCTTGGCAGCGTTGCCTGTTGCGGGGCCGGCGGGCGCGCCTTCGCCGCAGACGTTGACGGCCACGATCCAGTAGTAGTAGCTTGGGCCGTGCGTGCGCTCATTGGGGCGGCAACCCAGCCGGATAAGCAGCGCATTGAGGCCATTGCCGGTGTCGCTGGACCAGGCGCCCGGCGCGACGGTGGCATCGGTGAATGCCGCGGTGTCCACGGTGTCGATCAGGGCGGCACTGGCGAAGTTGGGAGTGGGTGGCGCGCCCGCGTCAAATGGCGCGCTGCGATATATCCGGTATCCGGAGGCGCCGGCAACGCTCGTCCAGGCAATCTCCACCTCGCCCTCCAGCGTGCGCGTGGCCTCGATCCCCTCGGGCATGGCGGGCACGCCGCCGCCAGCGCCGCCGCATCCGGCTTGGGTCAGTTCTGAGATGGACAGCCCTCCTGAACCGTCTGTGTCGAACTCTGCAAACAGTCCCGCGCTGAGCTGATCGTCTCCGGCAGATGCCTCGTCGAATGAAAGTTCACCATCGCCGTTTACATCCAAAGAATCAAACTGTTCCAGGAGTGCCCGGGCGATAGCCTCACCCTCACCTTCTCCCTCTCCTTCCCCCTCACCTTCGCCTTCCCCTTCGCCTTCACCTTCGCCTTCCCCCTCACCTTCGCCTTCACCTTCACCTTCACCTTCGCCTTCACCTTCGCCTTCACCTTCACCTTCACCTTCACCTTCGCCTTCACCTTCACCCTCACCTTCGCCTTCACCTTCGCCTTCCCCTTCCCCTTCGCCTATTGGAATATATGTACCGGTGATTTCTTTCACGACACCGGGCAGTATCGTGACGCGCTCATTCGCGGGCGTGTTCCAGTTGGGGACGATGCGATAGTTGACGACATAGTCTCCCGGCGTGAGGTTGGTCCGCGTGTCACCGCTCAACAGGTAGTCCCCGGCATCAATCCTCCAGCCCGCCCCGGCATTGGCCGCTGCTTGCGGCACGAGGAACACACGCAACGACCCTTCGCCCTCGCCCTCGCCCTCACCTTCGCCCTCGCCCTCACCTTCGCCCTCGCCTTCGCCCTCGCCTTCGCCGCAGGGGCCGCCCGAGACGAACATGTCCACAAGAGAGGCGGGGGACACGATGGAATCTGGGGCGGGCGTCTGGTCATAGATTTGTCCGGCCTCGACGGTATCGTCGCACTCGGTCGTCACCGTTCCCGGCGCCAGCCCGGCCAGGGCGAGGATCAAGTTGGCGGCGGCTTCCGTCAGTCCGGTCAGGTCCGGCACCGAAGTCAGGCCCGACGCCGTCAAGGCCGTCTCTTCGATATTCGTCTGGATCTCCCCCGAGTCTGTGGTGGTGCGCAGGAGCCCGCGGCCGCTCACGGTTTGTTCGCCGGAGACGCCAAAGGGGAGCCGCACGCGATAGGTCAGGGTGATGGGGAAATCGGCGGCGCACGGCGTTTCAAACCAGAGGAATTCCAGTAGGTTCTGGGTGCCGACGCGTGGTGCGAGCAATCCTGAGGCGGGACACTCCGCCCCGCCTCCGCCGGAGAGACTCGACGCGACCACAGCTTCCAGCGCCCAGCCGGCCGGCAGGCTCTCTTCCAAGCCCACAAAGGTGGGTGCGCCGTCTGTCACCAGGGAGAGTTGGGTTTCAAATTCCACCGTTCCCCCCGGCACGTACTGGTCCGCGCTGGCCGTGCGCGTCAGGAGGAAGGAGGTTTCGCCAGAGGCGTTGGCGGCACTCAAGCCCAGGAGAAGAGGGAGCAGCGCCCAGCGCAAAGGCGTTGTGCACCGGCATGTGTGGCGAGTGTTCCACGTTACTTCAGGATCCATTCGGCTGCAGTTGCGCATACCCTGCCCTTCAGCCCTCATTGGGGGACCGTCCCGGCCCAGTTCACGTGCGGTGCAAGATCACGAAATCCGGTGCAAAGGAGACAACAGTGCATCCGGTGCTCTCCTGAAATGGGCCACGCCAGTTCGCCTCTAAGGCAAGTTCCATGCCGAGCAGGAACCTTGCCTCAGGATTCGATCATCAAAGTCAGCCGTGATAGCCAGTTAGCCGGGAATGCGCGCGCTTGCTTCCAGGGCCAGCGGCACACGGAACCCACTCGCGTATGCACCAAAAGGGTGCGTGTCCGCACCAAATCAGTGCCTTGCCTTTGCCTCACCCGAGGCTTGTTCTGGCGACGGGAGATCCTCGCTGGAGGACACGGAAGGGCCCAGCGGTGGACTCCCGCCAATAACTCGGGCAGGGAGAAGCAAGATACGCACCGCTGCGAATAGCCATAAAAGTTGTGAAAAGAATCCGGGTTTGTGGAGCGCATACCTGTTGGGTGTTCGCGAATTGTCCAAAATCTCTGTTTTGTGGTTCTCATTCTGGGATTGGTAGGAGTTCTCTTGACGCTTTTTGGGGCCTCAAGAGATCAAGTCATTCCACGCTAATAAGTTACGTGCTCAGATGCATTCATGGATTATTGATTTTTCGTAGACATTGATTCCCAAAATGAGAATCGAAGGGTCTTGGCAGTCCATGTCCCGTCACTTCTCCTGCCGCTCCGCAAAGGCGCCTTGGGGACGGCAGCGCCTGACGAGTTTTCACCACAGAGCCTTGGAGGTAACGATTCAGTCGCGGGCGCCTGTCCGCGCCCGTTTCAAACGGGCGCTACGTAGATCGGTTTTCCCACGCTCCCTTCTATTTTCTCGCCCGCATGTTTTAGACTCATGTCCATTCGAGACCGCGAGGAACTGAAGCATGCATGTCTTCCAGGCGTTGAATCCCAAGTTAGGGAGCGCTGATGGCGTTCTTCCTTCGCGGGGCAGACCAGAAGCAAATTGTAGTGGCGCGCAACTCCGCGGACCTTGGCCAGCATTGGACAGACGAAGCGCCGGTGCTCGAGTTGTCGTTGGAGCCGGGCGGCTGGGCGCTGCCGGAGGCGCTGGTGGATCGTGGGGGCGAGTTGCACCTGTTCTTCCTCAACGATGCGCACTCGGGCATCATTCTCACGGGCGAAGAAAACCGCCCGAAGACGGGATCGATGCCGCGCATGCGGTTGGACATCTGGCATACGCGCTCGCGCGAGGGCCGCACGCGGTGGGAGACGCCGAAGAAGATCTGGGAGGGGTACACGGGTGCGCTCAACTCGGTCATCCAAATGAGTTCGGGCCGCATCTTGCTCCCATTCTCCTGCCTGACCGATCGCACGTGGGGCAAGCGCGGCGAAGGCCTGGACGCCTTCACCTTTCGCGGGCAATACGACTCGACGCTCGTTTATTCCGATGACGGGGAAACATGGGTGCAGCCGCCGGTCCGGTTGAAAGTGCCGACGCCCGATATTGTGTCGGCCTACGGCGCGGTGGAGCCGGTGGTCATCCAGTTGAAGGACGGCCGCGTGTGGATGTTGATCAGGACGCAGCAGGGCCGGTTCTATGAGTCGTTTTCCAAAGACGGGGCTGTATGGTCGGAAGCCGTACCGTCGTCCATCACCTCGTCCGACTCTCCCGGCGGCATTGTCCGGCTGACGGATGGGCGCCTTGTGCTCTTCTGGAACAACTGCCAGCGCTATCCCTACGCCTACGGCGGGCGCCAAGTCCTGCACGCGGCCATCTCCGCGGATGAAGGCAAAACTTGGCGCGGCTACCGTGAAGTTGCGCGCGACTCCCTCCGAAACGAGCCGCCGCCGCCCAGCGGCGATCACGGCACCGCGTATCCCTTCCCGTTCTCGCTTCAGGATGGCCGCGTCGTCTTCGTGACCGGCCAAGGGGAGGCCGCGCGTGTCGCCTGCAAAGTTATCGATCCCGCGTGGCTGACGGAGACGGAACAGTTCGACGACTTATCGCAGGGACTCGAGGCGTGGTCTGTCTTCGGCACGAAAGGGGTTGAACTCGTGCCTCACCCGGATCGAGCAGAGCGTAAAGCGCTGTTGGTTCGGAACGCAGAGGGGGGCTGGCCCGCCTGCGCCGTCTGGAACTTCCCGGCGGGCGCGGCGGGTACCCTCCTGGTGCGCATCCGCGCCAATGAAGGTTTTCAAGGGGCGGCCATCGCCCTGACGGACCATTTCTCCACCCCATTTGATCTCGAAGACGTCTTCTACAACATGTACACCTTTGAGGCCGCTGCTGGCAGCCTCGAACCGGGAATTTGGCATGAACTTGCGCTGAAATGGGACTGCACGGCAAGAATTTGCACTGTCCAACTCGATGGGCAAGTTACAACGGAACTCCGTCAAACGCGTGAAAGCCAAACACCCTGCTACCTGCGCCTGCGCGCGAACGGCAATGATAAAACTGATGGCGGCTTTCTTGTCGAATCCGTTCGCGCTGACGTGACGACTCCCTGACATTTACTTTCAGTTCTTTGGGTGCCGAGTCCTGAGGGGTTCAGCGTGTCTAGTCCATCCATTAGCGTCGAATCCGGCGGCATCCTGTTTCAGGATGCGGCGTGTCAGGCCTACTTCCCCTCCATTGTCGAGTTGAGCAATGGTGAGCTGCTCGCTTCTTTCGACCTGGGCACGGACATGGAGCATGTAGATGTCCGCACGTATATCACCCGTTCTGGCGATGGTGGGCGCACGTGGTCGGAGCCGGACATGATCTTTGATTCTTCGACCCTCCCGTACTCGGCCTCGACTCTGGGCCGCATCAGCCCGCTTCATGACGGCGGCACGGTTGCCCTGCTCAACGTCTGTAATCGCGCGCGTGCGGGCGCAGGCCTTGCCAACCCGGAGAATGAAGGCTACGTTGAAACGCAGTTCGCCACCCTGCAATCGCGCGATGAAGGCCGCGCGTGGAGCGCCCCGTGCTGGGTCACCCCGCCGATTCTCTGGAACACCTTCGAGATCTGTTCGCCCATCATTGAGGCAACACAGGACCGCTGGCTCCTGCCGGCGTCGCTCTGGCGGAACTGGGACGGCGAATGTCCTTTCGGCATGAAGGCCGTCGTGTTTGTCTCCGAGGATCGCGGCGCGACGTGGCCGCGCTGCGTGGAGGTGATGGATCTTTGGAGCCAACACATCACGGCCTGGGAACAAAAACATACCCACCTCTCGGACGGCCGTTGGCTCGTGGTGTGCTGGGCCTATGACTATGCGCAACGGAAGAGTCTGCCTACGCGCTACACGTTTTCGCACGACCACGGTGCCTCGTACGGCGCCTCGCTCGAAGCCCCGCTGGCGGGGGAGACGTGCACGCCACTGGGCCTGCCCGGCAACCATGTTCTCTGCATCTACCGCCGCGTGGACGAGCGCGGGCTGTGGGCGCATCTCGCGCGATTCGAAGGCGAGCGCTGGCTTCCTTTGGCCGACGAGCCACTTTGGGGCGCGCGCCGAGCAGCCTATGGTCGGGAATCCGCGAGCAAGACGGAGCAAATGGCCACACTGCAGTTCGGCTACCCGCAAAGTGTACGCATGCGAGACGGAGGGATCTTTGTTGTGTTCTGGTGTGTCGAAGATGGCGGCGCACGGATCCGGTGGGTGCGCTTGCGGTGTGAGTTGCCGTAAAATGGTCCCAGGAGGTCTTTTCATGACAGCACATGAACGAGAAATGGCCCTGGATGTCCTGCGGCGGCACAAACAGGAGTTTGCGCGGCAATACGGCGTGACGCAGTTGGGCGTATTTGGCTCCGTGGCGCGCGGCGACGCCACGCCCGAAAGCGATGTGGATGTCGTGGTACAGATGACTGAACCGGACCTTTTTCCAATGATCCACATGAAAGATACGCTGGAAGAATCGCTGCACCGCCGCGTAGACATTGTTCGATACCGTGAAGAAATGAACGCATTCTTGAAGAAGTGGATT
>JACPGD010000128.1 GCA_016182645.1 Candidatus Hydrogenedentota bacterium
GCCGGAAGGGCCGTTCGGCGGCCTCTCCGGGGCGCGCTATTGGGGCTTCGGCCATGGTGTGGCGGGCGTCTGCCTCGCTCTGTTGCATGCCTACGCGCGGTCGAATGACAAAGTACTGCTCGACACGGCCCAGGAAGGACTTCATACCCTCGCCGCGGCCGCTCAACCTATTGACGACGATGCCGTCTGGTGGCCTGTCTCGGCCAAAGACGAGACCGCCTGGAATGCCTGGTGCCACGGCACACCCGGCATCGTCAAGACATTGTCCTTGGCTGCGCTTTCGCACGGCGATGTCAATGTGCTCGCATTGCTTCGGCGGGCCGTGCGCGGCATGGCCTTGGCCAATAACGCCGGGTGGTGTTTGTGTCATGGACTGTGCAGCCGGGTAGACGCCCGGGTGGATGCGGCCCGAGTCGAGGACCCGGGGGTACGGGAATTGGTGCAACGCGATGGCCCGACGGATGCCCACATTCTGGAGGGCTTGGACGGGGAAAGTCTGGTGCCGGCCTCGGGAGTACGGGCGCTCGGAGACCACGAAGGACAAGGCCTGATGACCGGCACGCTTGGACTCTACCGCACGCTACTCCGCTGGCGGCGGCTCGGAGGCGGGGGGCGCCTCTTCGGTCACGACGAGGCCGTCCTCGCTGCCGGTGTCGCGGGGGAGGCGCCCGAGCTCCTCGGGCGCGGGCCCCTCCTCGGTTTCACGTGGGGCGCTGGGAAGAGCGGGGGAGAGGCTGGAGTCAATAGGCCCCATCTGGAGCTGCTGCTGTAAGCGCCCCTCACCCGCGCTCCAGGTGATCTCACCGTCGGGGCTTTTGAAGACCATGAGCGGCCGTTCCTGCGGTGTCACGCCCAGCACGGCCAGGGTCGTGCGGCCTGGCTTGTCGTAGAAGCTCAATCCTGGCATCGACCCTGTCGACGCGCCCAAGGAAACCTGCGGCGTGGATTCGGGACTGAAAAAGGACATGCTCACGCCCTCCGGCACTACCGACATCGTGATGCGCTTGGCGCCCTGCTCATCGCGCAGGCTCAACGAGGGGCTACCGCTCGGGCCGGTGCCCATAGCGGTCCGCAACGTGCCGGCCGGATCGGCAAATTCGAGGCTGGAGACACCCTCGGCGTTTATCGCCAAGGCCACGCGGCCATGGGCCTCGCTATCGTACAGATTCAGCGCGGGAAGGCCCTCTGCCGCCAGCGCCAGCGCCAGGCGTGAAACCCCGGCATCATCCAGGAGTCCGAGCGCGGGTGCGCCATCGCTTCCCGTCCCAATCACCGCCCGCGCCTCCCCTTCAATGTCATAAAAAGCCAGCTTCGACTGGCCGTCCACGCTCGCATTGAATCGCGCGCGGTCCACGCCATTGTTGTCCTTGAAACTCAACGTGGAAGAGCCATCCGGCTGCGCGCCCAGCACGGCCCGCGGCTGGCCCACCGCATCATAGAGGCCCAGCTCCGTCGAGCCATCAGGGTCCGTGCCCAAAATGGCGCTCGCCGCGCCTTCACTGCCGTAAATGCCAAACGTGGCCGTGCCATCCGCGGACACAAAAGTCGCCGCGCGCGAGTGACCGGTGCTGTCAAAGAAACTCAGGGCGGTTTTGTCCTCGGGCGTAATGCCCAGCGCCAGCCGTGAGTTCCCCGCCGCATCACGCAAACTAAAGGCGGGCGCGCCATCTGCCCCCGCTCCAATCAACAGCCGCGCCTGCTCCGAGGTGTTATAGAAGCCCAAGGTGGCCGCGCCGTCCGGCTGGACTTGAAATGCCGCCCGGGAAACCCCGGCGTTGTCATAGAAGCCAAAAGCGGTGGGGCCGCCGGGCGTTAGAGAGAAGACCGCGCGGGCCTTGGCGGCGCTGTCGAAAATACTCAAGTTTGGACCATCGCCCTCGCTCGCTCCCAGCGCCACGGCGCGTCCGCCGGCATCGCGAAAACTCAAGCGCGGCGAACCCTTGGCGTCCAGCGCCAAGGCCGCTCTCGCCGCTCCGGCGGCATCATACAGCGACACCGCGCTCGACCCGTCCGCCGGCATCGCCACCACGCTGCGCGCCACCAGTTCGGCGTCATAAAAGGCCACACCGCGTGCCGTCCCGGGCGCCGCGCCGATCGCGGCAATTGGCGTGCCCTGCGCGTTCAAAAAGCCGAGCATCGGCGTGTTGTCCGGTCCAGTCACGGCCAGGGCGGCCCGCGTCCGGCCTTGGGCGTCCGTGAGGAGGATCTGGCGCGCCTGCACTACGTCAGATTGCGCCAGAACAGGCGGCCCGCCCAGCAGCAAGAGTGCCGCCGCGCCACCCAAAAAAGAAGCGGCCAGCATAGCTGCGAGTAGGACGGAAAATTGTGCGCGTGTCATGAGAGACGCCTCCGCGTTTGAAATTAGAGGGGATGCCAGAGAGTGCAGCGATGGTTTCAGAAACAGGATTCATAGGTCCTATGGGTCTTATAGGTCCTATGTCCCCGTCAGCGTAATCTTATGCCCGTAAAATGCCTCGGCGTACCGGGTGGGGGAATTGCACTCCACCCCGCGCAGCCGCATGAGTCCGCGAAACGTCTCTTCGTCAAACCATTGTTTCGAGCGCTGGGAGGTGAAACTATTAAGGAGGTGCTCGATCTTCTTGGCAACGTGCTGCTTGCTGATGGGCACATACACATTCGGGGCGCCGAGATCGGCGTCGTACTTGGGAATCTCGTACTCGAGGATCAGGTGGTCCCGCCACGTATTGCGCGTGAGCTCGCTGAGCAGCCGGTGGTCTTGATGCAGATCCTGCCGGCAGTGCGTGAACACAACGTCCGGATTCACTTCGCGCTTGACGCGTTCGAAGATGTCCTTGATGGCCGCACCATGGTAGGGGAAGAACCCATCACGAAAATCACATAGTTCCACATGCGTTTGTTGGGCGCGCTTCAGGAAACGCCGGGCGCTCTGCTGGGCTTCATCGGCGCGCTGGTCTGTGGCGCTGAACACCAGCCAGTGGACCGAGACCCGTTTGTGCCGGCCGAGCAGGCCCAAGATCGTGCCCCCGCAGCCAATCTCGATGTCGTCGCTATGTGCGCCCAGGCACACAAGCGAGAGCGGTCCGTCTGGCGCGGCTAACGGCAGTGATAGCATGGCTACTCTTCAAGCGCCGTCGGCATGGCTTCTTTGGCGTCCGAGCCCCACACCTTCCACGGCGTCAGTCCTCTGGCAATCATCTCGTCCAGCGCCTGCTTCTCCTTAAACGTGTCGATACAGGCCCAGAAGCCGTCATACTTGAAAGCGAAAAGCTGGTTGGCCTCGATGAGGCGGCGGAATGGTTGTTCCACCAGTTCTTCGCCTTCATGAATATAATCAAAGATCTCTTTGCGAAAGATGAAGTAGCCGCCATTGATCCAGACGCCCGCTTCGCGGATATGTTCGATGGCCGTGACGTTTCCCTCTTCGCTCGCCCGGACCACATGGCTCGTGTGAGGGGGGCGCACGCACACAAACGCCGCAACCTTGCCGGTCTTCTTGAACTTCTCAAGATACTCATCAAGGGGGACGTCAGTGAGGCCGTCACTGTAGTTGGCGAGGAACATCGTCTCATTTTTGAGATACGACTTGACCGCACACAATCGCTGGCCCACGTTGGCCGTCAACCCTGTATCGGCAAACGTCATGCGCCAGTCCTGAATGTCGCCGTGGAGCAGGTTCAGCTTCGCCCCACCATCTTCCATGATGAAATCGTTCGACAGGTACTCGTTATAGTTCAGGAAGTAATTCTTGATGACGTCGCCGCGGAAGCCCAAGCATAGAATGAAGTCCTTGTGCCCATAGTGTGCATAGTACTTCATCACGTTCCACAACAGGGGACGTTGCCCGCCAACATGCACCATCGGTTTGGGCAAGTCCTCGGAAATGTACGAAGAGACGCTATGCGGATCGGGTATCAAGGGACGCATCCGCATCCCCAATCCGCCGCAGAACAAAACAACCTTCATCGGGGACTCCTTCGACTTCTTCCTGACTCCAGGCCCGGCTTTCTGTCGCTTCCGGCCTCCGTGCCGGACGCGACAGGAGCACGTCAGCAGGCCTGATCATTAGCTCAAGTATACACATTCACTTCCGGGATCGGCACGATGAAACGCCCGCCCCATTCGCGAATGTAGGCCATCTGTTTCATAATCTCCTCCTTCAGGTTCCAGGGGAGGATCAGCAACAGGTCCGGCTTAGTTTCCCGGATTTTCTCGACAGGATAGATGGGAATGTGCGTGCCCGGACAGAACCGCCCATGCTTGAAGGGGTTCCGATCCACGGTGTAATCGAGAAAATCCGTGCGGATGCCGCAGTAGTTGAGCAGGGTGTTCCCCTTGCCCGGCGCGCCATACCCCGCGATCTGTCTTCCCGCGCGCTTCTCCTGGATCAGAAACTCGAGCAGCTTGTGTTTGGTCGCGATTACCTTCGGGCCAAAGCTTTGGTAGTGGGCGAGGCTGGCAAAGCCCTCTTCCGCTTCGCGCTGCAGCAATGCCGCCACGGCGTTTCGCGCCGGGAGATGCGGGCTGCCCCCGGCGTGACACGCGTAAATGCGCAGCGAGCCGCCGTGAGATTTCAGTTCCTCCACGTCGAACAGCGCCAGGCCATGTGCCGCGAAGATCTTCTCGACGACGGTGAAGGAGAGATAGCTGAAGTGCTCGTGGTAAATCGTGTCGTACTGGTTCCCTTCCATCAACCGGGCGAGATGGGGAAACTCCATCGTAATCAGTCCGGAAGGCTTCAGGAGGAGTTTCATGCCCGCGACAAAATCGTTGATGTCCGGCACATGCGCCAGTACGTTATTGCCCAGCAGCAAGTCGGCCTGTTTTCCCTGCCCGGCCAGCAACTGGGCCGTTTCGACCCCGAAAAAGCGGACTTCCGTCGGGATGCCTTTCTCGATGGCCTTTTCCGCCACGTTCGCCGCCGGCTCGACGCCCAGGACGGGAATCCCCTTCTCCACGAAGTATTGCAGTAAGTAGCCGTCGTTGCTGGCGATTTCAACCACTTGTGAACCCGCCCCCAACTTGAAACGCTCAGCCATCAGATCCGTGTAGCGTTTGGCGTGGTGCAGCCAGGAATCGGAATAGGACGAGAAATAGGCGTAATCAGTGAAGATGTTCTCTGGCGCCACGTATTCCTGAAGCTGGACCAACAGGCACTGGTCGCACACCCAGACGTGGAGGGGATAGAAAGGCTCCATGTCGTTGATCCTGTCCGCGGGCACGAAGCTCTCACAGAGCGGCGACATGCCGAGGTCGACAAAGGTGTGGTGAAGCGGGGCGCCGCAAAAGCGGCAGGCGGCTGCCTTCATGGGGGTCCTTCCGTGGCTGCAAAATCAGGAACGTTTCGCGGGCATGGTACGAGATTCACTCGATGCAGTCAACGCGCGCATCTCGTGGCAGCACCCAACAGCGCGGATGATGCTCAAACCCAATGTGGGCATAATATTCGTTGGCCGCGGGGGCCGCGAGCAGGATCAGGCTGCATTGTGGACCGAGTTGTTCCTGCGTAAGCGCGATCAGTCTCTTCCCAATGCCGCGTTTCTGATAAGCCTGATCGACGGCGAGATCGCTGAGATAGCACGCGTAGTGATAGTCCGTAACGGAGCGCGCCACACCGACGAGGACTTCGCCCGCCCATGCCGTCAGCAGCAAGCCGCTGTTTTCGAGCATGCCCTGAATGCAGTTCGGATCATGAACGGGGCGTCGTTCGGCCAGGCCGGAACGCCACAGCACATCCAGGAACTGCTCCGCCGAGATTACTCGGTTGATGTGATATTCCAGTTCCATCGTCTCCTTCAATGTCCGGGCTTGGACAGTGCGCCACGGATGGCTGCCAGCTTATGAATTGGGCACTCCGAATGCAATGGGCGCAGCGAAGCTGATCGCAACTGAAAACGGTCCCACGGGATTAGAAGGATTAACATGCATTGTGCTTTTCCTGGCCATGCTCCATCCGATAGCATGGCGCGGATCCCGTTCCTGACGTACAGAATTGCCGACAGTGGAGGAAACGGCCTGAATATGGCAACAACTGAATTGAAGTGCCCGATTTGCGGCCACGGGACAGAAGTGGAACCGGCCCAGGATCTCGCTCCCGTTCAATGCAAACAGTGCGGCTACCTGTTGGAACGCCCAGAGGCGCCGGCTGCCACGGAATTGGCCCCGGAGGCGCCCGCGGTCTCTGCGGCGGCGCCACCCACGGATGCCCCTCCCGCCACACTGGAGGATGCCGGCGCCCCGCCAAAGTCCCGGCCCTCCCTGCGTTTCAATTGGGCCACGTCCTGCGCCGTCGTATGTCTGGGTTTCCTCGTACTCTTGGGGCTGGCATTGTTCTTCGCCCAAGGGCTGCTCCGGCATTCGTTCGATTCCGGAGAACGGGTAATAACCGCCATACCAGAGGCGTTCAAGCCCCAGGTGAATTACAAGACCATCGTCGCCTCGAGTCTGTCCAACTTGCGCGAGAAGCGCGATTTGATTGTCCTCCAGGCCGAGGTGGACGTGGAGATCAGCAAGGAAGATAGTCTGTCCATGTTTAACGACTGGCTCTACCTGGGCACCTCGGTCACGTCGGTGCGCGCGCTGGGCAACCGTATCCAGTACTTCGTGCCACTGGCGGACATTTCCGAAGAGGACTTCATGCTTTCCGAGACGAATAAGCGCATCTACGTGATTGTACCTGTACCGCGATTCAACGAGGAGGTCGTTGAAGTGCAGTCCGATCCGGAAAGGGTGCAGATTCAAACCGAGCGCGGGTGGGCGCGGTTGCCCAGTTCCGCTGAATCGCTCGAGCATTCAGCCCGCGCCGAATTGCGCGAGAAGGTCGTGGAAGAAGGCAAGAAACCGGCGCTGCTCACCATTGCCAAGGTCAACGCGCGCAAGGCGGTTACGGAATTCCTGGCGGGCCTGACTCAGACACTGGACGCCGAACTGACGCTCGAAGTTTGTTTTGAAGATGAAATTCCCAACGGCCCCGGCGTGGTCCCCCTCTTGCTGGAGGAGAAAGGATAGTATGCCTGCGAATCGCGGATGTTTTGGCACGGGCGCGGCCATTGCCGCGGTGTTGGCCGCCATTGCCTTCCTGGCGAACCTGACCCTGGGCCTGGTGGAAGTCCCAGACAACCTGCCTTTTGTGGGCAACATCGATGAGGCGTTTGCCACCGCCCTCCTGCTGGGCGCGCTCCGTTACCTGGGCGTTGACCTCTTGCCCTTCCGCGCCGCGCCCAAACCAGCCCAGCTCCCGGAGAAACGAACGGAGAACTCGGCGAAGTAACCGGCGCTGTCACCGCCGCTGTGGCAATTTGGGACTATTGCGGTTCCTTTGATTCAAATTCGCGCCAAAAATCGTCGTGATGCAGGCCTTTTCCCGTCCGCAGCTGCTTCTCCGCTGTCTGAACGATGCCGCGGAATTTTGGCGAGTGACCGAGGACTAGCCGCTCGATTTCTTCCTCATCCTCCACGGCAACAGGACCGCCACCGGCTTGCCGTTTTTCGTCAGCACCACTGGCCCGCTCGCACTGGCCTTAATGTAACCGCTCAGTTTTGCCTTCACCTCTGCCACGGATGCGATCTTCATAGCTCAACCTCCTCACGGCCAATATAAAGCCTTTCGCCTCGCTTTTCCTCAATTGCAAGGATGAAGACGGAACGGGGCACGCTGTTAAACCGGTAGAACACGCGGAATTGTTTGCCGGGGCCGAAGCGCAATTCCCAGGTCGCCCCTCCTGGATTGGTCCTGCGCGGGCGCCCTTTCCGATGATTACTTGCCCGTCATTCGCATATCCATTAGAATACGGTCAGAGGGTCACCTTGCTTCTGGCGGTGATCTCGCTCTTTCGGGAGAAACATTGTTTTCTGGCTTTCGACTGTCGCATATGCCCACGCGGATAGGCGCGAGTGCCCGCTTGAGCGTGCCGAGTTGTTTGCCCGGTATCGGTCCATCCTTGCCGCTTGCAGGTGGAGCGGGTGGAACTTCCCGCGGGTGAGGTGCATTGAGCGTGTCGAAAATCCTGATACATTTCCGAGAAGGCGATAAAGAGTGGGCGGAGTGGGTGGAGCGGCAACTCGGCGAGGCCGGCTATGAAGCCGAGTTGTTTCCTTGGAGTTTTGAAGGTGGCACCACCTTCTTTCGCAAGCTGGAATTGTACTGGAAAGACCACAAAACCTACATCATCCCCATCCTCTCGCCGCATTACCTCGCTGCCATCCACTCGAAACCCGAATGGGTCATGGATGTCAAGACCTCGAATACTCCGGTCTTGCCCGTCCGCGTCAAGCGCTGCATCGTGGACAACCAGCTCTTTTCCCGGCTCGGGAACTACATCGATGTGGTCAGCGCGCACCCGGATAATGCCAAGTACTTGTTGCTGGAAGAGTTGCGAGGTCTTATAGGCCAGGGACGCTCGACCAAGGAGCGGGAATCCGCCGCGCTGAAGACGGGTCTGGAGCGGGCCGTATTCCAAATCCCGGTACCGCGTAATGACCAGTTTTCGGGCCGGGAACGCGTCTTGGCGGCCGTGCATCAGTCACTCGTACAGCAGCGCCTGGCTGTTGTGGCGTCGGATGATCGCGGGATGGGAGGCGTCGGGCGGCGCCAAGTAACGGTGGAACTGGCCCATGCCCGCGCCAGCGACTACCAGCTTGTCTGGTGGATGCGCGCGAACCACCCCTGCTCACTCATATACGACTATGCCCGGATAGCCGACGTATTGGGCCTGGACGAGAAAAAGGTGGTCAGCACGGGCACGACTGTCCAGGCCATCCGGACCTGGTTGAAGAAGCATGAGGGGTGGCTCCTGATATTTGACCGTCTGCGGAAACAGGAGTTCATTCCGCGTTTCGTGCCGACCAAGCACAATGGGCAGGTGCTGATCACCACCAATGCCGGCGCCTGGCCCGCTCCCCAGAACCGCGTGCTCCTGCGCGACATGGACCGGCAGGAGTCGATTGTGCTGCTCAACCGGGAGACCGGCCAGCTTGACGAAGGCGCCGCCGCGGCCGTCGCCGCGCGGTTGCGTGATTACCCGCTGGCGCTGAAGCTGGCTGCCCGTTATGTCGCCGCACGCAAGCTGCGCATGACCGACTTCTTCGATCACTTCGACAGTGCCGTCACGCGCTTCAAGGGCGACCCCATTCTGGAGGATCGCCGCCTGGGGCCGTCGTTCCTGTCGTTCTGGATGTCCGCGGAGTTGCTGAAGGAGAGCTGCGCGGAAGCACTCGATGTGCTCTGTGTCTGTGCGCATCTCGCCGCCGACGATATCCGGATTGCTGACCTGACAAGCGGCATCAACCACTTGACGCCGCGCCTGAGAAAGCTCTTGACCGATCATCCCGCGCTCAACAAGGCGCTGAAATCACTCGATCGCCTGGGACTGGTGGAGCTCGACAGTGAGCGCGGCCTGTTGAGCCTGCATCCCGTCGTGCAACGTGTTACCAACGAATGGCGCCAGCGCGAGCCGGAAGCAAAACCCGCGAGCAAGGGCACCCTCATGACACGGCTCCGCTCCTCGAAGGAGGACCGGCAACCTCCCGAGTCGTGGCGCTTGCAGGCACTCAAGCTGATCTTCCACGCGTTTCCTTCCGAGGCGACAGACACGCAGGCGTGGTCGGAATTCATCCGGCTCATGCCGCATGCCTTCGCCGTCATTCAGCATAATCAAACAAACAACGCCATGCTGCGAGACATCGCCGATCTGTATGTGCGCATTGGGCGCTTCCTCGACACGCGGGGGCTGCACGCCGAGGCGGTCGAGGTGTTGGCCCTGGCCATGGCGGCGGCCGAGCGATCATTTGGGGCGGAGAACCCGCAGTTAGCGGTGTTGGACAAGACCCTGGGCAAGGCGCTGTGGTCGCTGGGGCGGCTGCCGGATGCGCGCCTGCGGCTCGAACGCGCCTTGAAACTTGACCAAGCCCAATTCAAACCAGCAAACGACGTTGTGTCGAAGGATCACACCGTTCTGGGCAGCTTGTTTGAAGAGTTGGATGACTTATTCCTTGCCAGACAGCACTACGAAGCCGCGCTCGCCATTGACGAAGCGCTGCCGGAGGAGAATCCGGGGTTGGTCGCCCGCGACTTTACGAACCTGGGGTTGGTCGAGCAGAAGCTCGGCAACTGCAGCCAGGCGTGGCGGCACTATGAACGCGCGCTCGACATCAGCAAAGAAGTCTGCGGCGAGAAGCATGAGTCTATCTCAACCTTGCTGAAGAATATGGGCGGCCTGATGCGGGAGTTGGGCGATTTGCCGCGGGCGCGCGATTACATCAAGCGCGCCATCGAGATGGACAAGGAGTTGTATGGCGCCGGACATCCGGAACTGTCGCGTGGCTTCAGCAACTATGGCCTCATCCTCCAGGAAATGGGAGAACTGGACGAGGCCCGCGAATACTATGAACTCGCCCTGGGCATTGATCGCGCGCTGTATGGCCCACGCCATCGAAAAGTGGCTATCCGCCTCAACAACATCGCCAGTGTATTGCAGTCCAAGGGCGATCTGGCGACGGCGCATCGTTATTATGATCAGGCCTACCGCATCCTGGAGTCTTCGTTTGGCCGGGACCATCCGCTGACCGTGATTGCCCGGCAAAACCTCGACCAGGTCGAGGCCTGGCTGGCGAACCCTCCTGTTGCCGTCGCGCCGGAACCGGCCGGCGCGGCATCCACCGAGGCGGAAAGCGCTGCCCTCGCGGCCACGGCGGCGCCCTCCAGGCCGCTGTTGCCACCGTTGCGGCCAAAGGACGCCTTCACCTGGTCGCCGTCGCGGCCTGGGGATACGGGCATCGGCCTGCCCGGCGTGGAGACGCCCACAGAAGGAGAAGAAGGGGATACCCCCTTGCATCCCGGCGCCTCCGCCTAGATGAACGTGAGGCGGTCAGCAGCAATCGCGCGCCTTGCAGAATACCTTCCAAAGATGGCTAAATAGTTCTTGTTGCGGAGAGTTCTGAACAACAAAACCCTGGCTCCCATCGTCATTCCGAACGAATGTGAGGAATTTCTTGCCCCACCCGCGGAGCATCTGACATCAGATTTCTCACATTGGTTCGGAATGACCGTGTGCTGGGGTTTTCGCAACGGAAATCAGACAATGTGGTGATTGTCTTTGTTCTTGCCAACATTCGAGGAGAAGAACCATGCAAATTCAAGTCTATTTGTTTCTTGACGGCCGCGGTGAGGAAGCCATCGAGTTCTACCAGAAGGCGCTGGGCGCCGAGGTGGAAATGCTCATGCGCTTCAAGGACAGC
>JACPGD010000129.1 GCA_016182645.1 Candidatus Hydrogenedentota bacterium
GGCCAGCCAGGCCAGAAGCCTGCGCCGCGGAAACAACCACGTGATGGCCACTAAGATAAAGGCAAACGTGTAGAGCATGAGGCTGTTGTAGAAAGGCTGGGTTTTGTAAAGCAAAACTTCGGTCGAGATCTTCGAGTATTCGTCCCGCGCCGAAGCCAGCGCTTGCAGGTTTTGTTGCAGGGCCTGGATCGACACCTGAAACGCGGTGCGGTCGTTCTTCTGCTGTTCGAGGACGCCCAAGGTCTTCAAGACGCCCAGTTGTGCCTCGTGGAGCTTTCCTTCGTTCAGGGCCAGCCCAAGCATTTCGGCGGGGGTATGCCAACTTTCGTCCGCGCCGGCTGGCGGCGGCAACAACGCCAGGGCCGAGCTGTCGCTGCTGATATTCTCCGCGTTTTCCAGGAAGCGCATCGCCTGATCGCGGTTCGTGGTCTCGCCGCCGTGCATGAGGGCGTGCACCAGGTCGGGGCCTTTTTCGAGTACTTCCGTGTACAGTACCGACTCAGCGCCGCCGAACACCGGACGCAGCCCCGAGGCTTCGGGCACCGCAATGGGCGCGCGCGCGAAGTTCAGGTACGCCGTCAGCAGTTCAAAGGCATGAAAGTTGTGCGCCAGGTTGATGATTTGGCGTTCAACCGGCGTCAGGTCTTTTTCGTCTTTCTGGGAGTATTGCTGCGCCAAGGTGAACAGTTGCATGCGCTTCGGCGCAATATCGTTGTAGGTGAAACGCAGGCGCGGCTTATTGCCGTGGGTCAGGCCAAGCGCATCCATGGCGTCTGGACTTTCGATCAAGAAGATCTGGAACTGCTTTGCATAGTCGGGATAAAAGAGCGTATCGAGCAGCCACTCGAGCGACGAGATCTTTTCGCCGGCGGGAGTGTAGCACTTCCGCCGGGCGTTCATTTGCAGCAGGGCAAAACGCGCATACGTGTCGAGTGGCTTGACCCGCCCGCCTTCCTGCACGGGAATCTTGGCGGCCGTGCTGAGAATCTCCTGATTCCAGCGATCAGGGGTGGAGGCAGTAGACGGCGTGGGCACAGACGGCGCCTCAGCCGCGGCTGCGGCGCTCAGGGACCCCGCCACCGCCAGCAGTGCGCTGGTCACCAAGAATCTGAAAAGCATCCGTTTCATACGGCCCCCGTTAATTCTCGGCGCAGATATTTGCGCAGTTTGATTCCAAAGTGAAGCATCATGCCGAGGGTGATGATGATACAGGCATAGAGCGGGAAATGGTCGGCGGGATTGCGCGAGACGGCCAGCGAAGAGAACAGTTTTGTGTTCGGCCCCGCATCCTGTGGTCCCCAGGAAGCCTGGTACATCGTGTAGCCCTGCGAGCGCAAGGGCTGGTTCATGCTGATCTTGATCGTCTGTTGCGCATCGCCTTCAATCTTCGTCACGTCGCTCATGAACGCTTTCGGCATGTTCGTGCCGGGATAGAGTTCGCGCGTGAACTTGTCCAGCTTGATCGTAAAGGGGACATTCCACTGGGCGCGGCGCAGATCGACGTTCCATTTCTCGCCGCCAATCTCCACGCTGCCCGGGTATTGTTGCAGTCCCCAAAGGAGTAGCTCGTGCTGTTGGCCGGTGGCCTTTTCTGTCAAGGTGGCGTACACACCGGCCACGTTGCGTTCCTGTTCCTTATCGAGCGGGAGCGCCTTCAGGAAAAACCCGTCCACCACTTTGGCGGGCGTCTCAAACATCGGGCCTTTGGGTTGGGGCGTGCTGTTGTGGGCGAACTCGCTCAGGCTGATGCTGAAGGGGAGAGCGTCCGCGTTGAATGTCTTTTCACCTGCGGCGGCCTCGCGCGCAAACTGCGCCTCCGGCAGCACCACCTGCTTCGAGGAACCAACGGCCGCGGTCGAGCTGAGCGCCACTTCCCATTCGTTATAGCTCTCGACCACATTGGATTGCTCGCCCTCATAGAGCGTCATGTGGCCACTTAGACTGAAGCGATAGGTGATGAAACCGCCGAGCAGCAGAAAGAGGATACCCGCGTGCGCCACGAGCACACCCGCCTGCGACCAGCCCCGGCGCAAGCGCAGAATGCCCCCGCACAGGATATTGACGAACAGCAGAATCAGCAGCAGGTGAACACCCGGCAGGGGAACGGGGACCTTGCCGAAGAAGTAGTGGATGAGGAAAAAGCCCTCGAAGTACTTCTTCTGGGTGAGATAGAGCCCGTGCTCGACCTGTTCCAACGTGCCGAGATACGTCAGCAACAAAAGAAGGACGAACAGCACCGCGGCAAGGCCATAAGAACTTAAAAAATCCAGAAATCTCTTGAGAGTCTTGAGCACCATGATATCCCCACGTGTCCCCCTGGGATGCATTTATTCATACGCGCCGCCCGGCACGAGAGCCAAGCGGCGCGTAAATTATACCCGAAGAATACTCTTTTTTGCTAACTCTTGCCCGCTTCCGCGGCCTTCTTCGGATTCGGATGGGCGATGATCTTCTTCGCCTCTTCAAAATCGAAGCCCGCCTTGGTGCCATCGGCCTTCGTGTACTTCTCCGGGTTCCACGTCGGGCTCTCTTCATTGTGGCACTTTTTGCAGGCGTCTTCCGTCACGGGCGGCTGATGCGCCTTGATGTCGATAGTGCTGGCCTTGTCCGGGTTGAACTTGAGGAACTGGCCGTCCTTGACGTGCAACGAGGCGGGCCCGTGGCAGCTCTCGCACTGCACACCGTCGTCCAGCTTGATCTTGGCCGGGGCCTTCTTGGTGGCGGGGTCATAGCCCGTCACGTGGCATTTCAAACACTCGGGCGCTTCCGAAGGCGGTACCGTCAGTCCCTTGTCCTTGGCAATTTTCAGCGCGGCATCAGACTTGAGGGCCTCGAGGGCCGTCGCATGCTTGACGGCCTTCCATTTGTTCCACTGCTCGCCCGTATCCGGGGTATTATGGCACACCTTGCACGTAGTATTACCCACATACTGCGCCCCAGGGGCGTCCGCCGCCCTTGCTCCGCTCATGAGCCCCAGTGCCACGCTCAATGCGACAGCAATGGCGGCCCCCACCTTCAACGATTTCATAGCGACCTCCTGGGTGCAACTCACCCGTTTTGTGGATGCGCCGAAGCTTTGAGCCTAACGCAATCCCCCTGTTACTTCAAGCACGCCCCGATGGCGGCGCACTCTGGTTCACTTATGACAGACGACACACCCCACGGTGCTATTCACCGGATGCGGCGCGCGGAACGGCATCCCGCCGGGATGGCACAGCGCGCAGTTGGCGGGGAAGATGCCGAAATTGTGCGGCGACGGCAGCGCCGTGGGATGTTCAATGGTTTCGTGGCAGACCGTGCACTTGTTCTCGTCTTCCGGGAAGTGGCAGGAGAAGCAGTGCCGATTAATCGGCCGCCCCCAGCCCCCACGGTGGGAGGTGGGCGTGGTGTTTTTGTGGCACTTCAGGCAGGAGTCTTCCTCGTGGCAGGCGTCGCACCGGTTGCGCTCCCACGTGGCGTGCAGGCCGTGCGTGCCGCGGCGCCAGACTATGGTGTGGTCCTTCGGCGCGGTCCGGCTGTGGCACTCCTGGCACGTATCCTGATCGGTATGGCAAAGGGCGCAGAAAGCGGGATCCACGGTGGATTCCCGGCCATGGACGTGCTCCCAGATTTCCGGGGCGTCGTGCGGAATGCGCGTTTCACCGCGGAACTTGGGCAGCGTCGTTTGATTGATTGTCTGGTGGCAAACCGAACATTCATTCAGGGCCGGGTCCGTCTTGCCGTGGCAGTTCATGCAGAAGGGCTTCAGCGGGGCCTTGGGAAGCGGCTTCTTGTCCACGTCTTCATGGCATTTGGCGCACTCGACCCCCGCCGCGGTGTGCGGGTCATGACTGAACTTGAGGTCGGGATGCAATACGCTGACACGCTCAATCGTCAATTCCTCGCCCACATGGCAGAACTTGCAGGTGGCGGGATCGGCCTGGTCCTCGCCAATTTCATGGCACACGCTGCATACATCATGGCCGGGGAGGGCAAAATGGCCCGCCTGTTCTTCGTTCGGTGCATGGCAGGTCGCACAGTCCAACCCCTGCTCAAGGTGCAAGGCATGCGCAAACTTAATCGGCGATTCCTTGGCCGATGGCGCCTCTCCCTCCTCTTTGGCGGTCATACAGCCTGCGCTCAGGACCGGGAGCAGCGCGAGCACCCCGAGGGCCCGCCCGCGCGATCCGAGCCATTCCAGAACCCTCATGACTGTCTCAGAATTTGATTTCATAAGATGCCTGGATCCGCCAGTAGGGGGAGTCGTCGCTTTCGTCATCCTCGAAGCTGATCTTCGAGCGAAGCCGCTGGTTCTCGTGGAGGGACCAGTCGAAACCGGTATAGAGCGAATAAATGTTTTCGCGGCTGTCAACCTCAACCGTATCAACAAACCAAACCAGCGGGGTAAACCGCGGTAATACCGGCGGGGTGGCCCACAAACCAAGTCGATCGAGGACGGAGGGCGCCGGATTGTATTCCACCAGTTCATCGCGATAGCGTTCGTAATCAGCGCCGGCGAAGAATTCCCATTGGTTGCAGGTCTTGCGTATTTCACCGGTGACGGCCCACACGCCTTCGCCATCCTCGACATCCCAGCGCTCGAGCGCCAGGGAGGCATCCAGGCCAGTCGCGAGTTCGTCCACACTCAGGATAGCGGCGCCCTTCCAATAATCGCGGTTGCCGGTGCGCCAGTCGTCATTCTTCGCATCGTGCAACTCGCCTTCCAACGAAAGGGTCAGTTTCTGCGTGAGCGGTTTGTGCAAGCTGATCAGCAGGTTCCCGTACTCATTCTCCGGCCCGAGTACGCGGTAGAACGCCGTGAGATCGCTCACCCGGTCCCCGATACGCTGCAACTGGTGTCGATAGGCGATTTCGCAGGTGAGATCCCAGGCTTCGCAGTAACCGGTCAGATCGAGCAGAAATTCGTCCGCATCGCTGTCATTGATCGTGAACCGGCTGAAGAGGCGGACGTTCGGCGTGAAGTCATGCCAAAGATTGAGCGCCACTTCCGTGTCCGAGACTTCTTCCTGCACCCGGCGCGGGTAGCCGGGCCGGAGCAGCGCGGCCACAGGATTGTAGTACTTCTGATAGCGGGAGAGATGCCGGTGATCGTCCGCACGGAGAAAATCAATGCCGACGCGCGTCTTGTCTGTCACACGATAGGAGGCACCGCCGCCAAACAACACATCATCGTGGGCGTCCTCATAGAGCGAGGCGCGCATACCGCCGAATGCGTACCAGTCCCAGCGCGCGTAGCGCTGCTTTACGTAGAGGCCGTCGATGCGGTTGTACCAGGGGCCTTCTGAAATACGCTGGCGGCCAAAACGGATCGTGGTCTTCCCGTGGGGCTGCTGATATTGGAAATAGAGGTCCATCAGGCGCGCCCGCACGCTGCTCCCATAAGCGTCGTCCAGGTCGCGCAACGCGCTCGGCCGCGCCTCGTCGCTATCGAGATCTTCCGACACCCAGAGGGAACCGGTCATGCTCCAGTTCGGGTGGTTCGGATCGAGCAGGCGTAGCCGCAGGGTCTGATCCAGGTCAATGTCCGAATCCTCGTCCGAAAACGCCGCATCAACGCCGGCCCGGAAGCTGCCGCTGATCCAGTCCACGGGCGCGGGGGGCTTCTCTTCCTCGGCGGGCGTCTCGACGGCTTCTTCGGCCGCCGGCGCTTCCGCTTCGGGAGCTGCCTCAGCCGCCGGTTCGGCGGGTGCGGGTTCTGCCGCGGGCGGCTCTGCGGGCACTTCCGGCGCGGGTGCTGGCTCGGCCGCAGGTGTTTCGGCCGCTGGCTGCGCCGCTTGTTCTTGTCCAACAGCAGACAGGCAAAGTAACAGCGACAGCAGCAGCGCAGACCACCAGCACCGGCCTTCAGGCCGGCTGGTTACTCGCCTGTCTGATCCCCCAGCACCGATCATGGCTGACTCGCAAGTGGTTGCATCAGGGTCTGTCCCCAATGGATTCATACAGAGGTTGCAATGCTTCATTTTGCGCGCGGCTGTCCGGATCATGCGGGGCGCCCGAACCCAGCACAGAGGGATCATGACATCCCGCCACACCCGAGCAGGAATTAGGCGGGGCGGGCGAAACGCCGAGATCCATCTGTTCATTCGAGAAAATGGGCGGGATCGTGCGCAGCGTATGGTCATGCGGCGCTGTATTGTTCAGGCTCTGTTCCAGCGGTGGCAAATGACAGCCGACGCAGCGGCTGGCCCCGCTTCCCGCCGGATCCACGGGATGGAAGAACCCGGTGTGGAAGTCGATATCTTCTTCCGTCCGGAATTCCTGATTGGCGTGGCACTGCTGGCAGAGTGAATTGTCCACCGGACTGGCGGTCAACCCGCCGACCAGGTGGACATCGTGGCAGTCCCCGCAACTGGCCAGATCGAATTGACCATGGGTACTCAAGAGATATCCGTCCACCTGGGTCTCATGGCAGTCGCCGCATAGTTGCGCGTACGATTCTTTGCTGAAGTCTTCGGGAGATTCGTCGCCCAGGACCATGCCGTTGGCCCGGTGCACATTGTGGCATTCCAGACAAGTAAGCTGCTCGAGACCGTGGGCTGAATCAAGATGTCCTTCCGCCTTATCTCCGTGGCAGGTGCTGCACACGTCGATGGCTTGGGCGAAAGGCAGGTTGGAGGGGTTAATGATCAGTTGCTCCACCTGCGGGTTGCGCACATGAAGATAACCATTGCCGTGGCAAGTCTCGCAACGAATCGCGCGGTGCGCGCCATCCAGAATCTCTTGCGCATCCGGCGCAATTTGCCCGTTGTGGCAGGCCAGGCAGGTGTCATTGGCGATCGGCGGAAGGTTGTTTCCCAGCCGGCATCCATCCAGGCTGGCCGCCCCAAGTAAGACAATTCCAGAGCAGGCACACAGGACGGTCAGCAAGCTCTTGACACGTAGACGCAAACCCGGTACATACCCCTGGCGCGGCACAAACGTCTCACCCGCGTGTCGATCCTTCCGCAGCGTCATGTACACCTGCGCGTAGCGCCCCCTGGTAGTTAAAAAGCCCGGTCCCCCACAAGCCCGGGAACAATAACCTGTGTTTGTTTAGCATGAATTCGGTGTGGCTGTCAAATCATGCTGCCGCGCTCTGCAATGGTGAGTTCTTCATGCGGCTGCACTAGGATTAAAAAACGAATAGGAGAGATGGAAGCTGAAAAAATGTATTTGACTTTCCTGAAAGAAACTGCTATCAATAACTTCAAAGGTCGATTGGCCTTGGGGACAGCCGGGGTTTTGGGCTGGCCCGGGGGTTCTTCTGCGGGGAAGTATCGACCAATTTTTAGGGGACTATGGCGCATCACTCCGGGTGAGCGTCAAGAAAGGTGGGAGTATGAGAACGTGTTCTTCCGTCCGGCATTTATTCCAATCGAGGGGGTTCCTGTGCATCATTGCGGTGGGAATGTTGGGGATCCTCCTGGCCGGCTGTCCGCAGCCCGGCGAAGTGGTGGTCATCACGGTGGGGTCAACGACCATCACCGTGGGCCAGACCATCACGGTGGCCGCTTCCTCCACTTCGGCCACCGATACATCCTTCGCATATTCATCCAGTAGCACTGCGGTCGCCACCGTCAATGCTGCCGGTGAAGTGACCGGTGTCGCCGTCGGCACGGCCACGATCAGCGCCACAGGCAACAGCAGTGGCGCGGTCGGCCGGGTGGTGATTACGGTCGAAGAGGCTGGTGAAGGCGAAGGGGAGGGCGAAGGGGAAGTGGTTCCCAGCCTGGCGCCCGGGCTCAATGTGACCATATTGGACGTGACCATTCCCGAGGATCTGCGTCCGGAAGTTCTTTTCGAACTCGTGGACGACAAGGGCAATCTCGTGAATTCGAACGAACTCACGACGGGTAGCTTCCTTCTCGCCTACTTGAATCCCGAGCCGGCCGAGGGCGAATCCGCCCAATTCATCAGTTATACGACGCGAATCGAGGATCCGGATCGGACGCCAGACTCCGGCGATGAAGAAGTGCAGGCCACAACCGACTCCGCGAGCCTTGCCGGCATTAGCTACAACGGCGACGGTACCTACAGCTACAAATTTGCCCAAGTGCTTCCGGCCAACTATCCGGCGGATGCGTCCCACCAACTCGCGGGCCAGTTCCGCCGCGCCTTCGTGGTCGATGGCGAACTTTACGTGGACAACCCGATCTTCCGCTTCATTCCGAATGGCGGAAAACAGGAGGTCGAAACGCGCGAGATTGTTGACCTCGAAACCTGCAACACCTGTCACACACAACTGGCATTGCATGGCGGCAGCCGGCGCGAGATCCAGTTCTGCATCCTGTGCCACCAGCCGCAGACGACGGACGCGAACACCGACAATACGGTGGACTTCAAGGTGATGATCCACAAGATCCACCGTGGCGACAACCTGCCGAGTGTCGAGGACGGCGAACCGTATGAAATTTGGGGTTTCCGTGATACTGTCCACGACTACAGCACCGTGGCGTTCCCGCAAGACATCCGCAGATGCGTAGTCTGCCACCAGAACGCACCGCAGGCGGATGCGTACCTGACGACGCCGAGCCTGGCAGCGTGTGGTGCCTGCCACGACCGGACTTGGTTCGGTGAAGGCGACGCGCCGGAAGGCTGGGAGAATCACGTGGGCGGCTCGCAGCCCAACAGCAGCCTGTGCGCTACCTGCCACCGGGAAGGCGGGCTCTCCCCGATTTCGGAAGTGCACCAGGTTCCGACGCTGAGCGAGGAAGCGCCCGGTCTCACCATGCAGGTGACGGACGTGACTGTTACGCCGGTGGTGAAACAGGAAGAGGCGCAGAACCAGGTGCAGGTCACGTTTACTGTTGAGAACGGGGACGGCACGCCCGTCACCGATCTCTCGGAATTGACTTACGCGGGTGTGGTGATCGGCTGGCCCGTGACGGAGTACGAAAACTCCGTGCGGGAACAAGTGGCCGGCCTGGTGCCACCCGCGACGCCGCCGGGCACCTTGGTCAATAATGGTGACGGGTCGTATGACTACACGTTCGCCGCGACCTTCCCAGCAGATCCGGGCGTGACCTTCTCCGCCGCGGTCGAGGGGCGGCGCAACTTCGACTTCGATGGTGCAGAGGAACGGCAAGGCACCTCGACCAACGGGCAGTTGTTGTTCACTCAGGATGGCAGCGAGCCGGAGCCGCGCCGGCAAATTGTGGATCTGGCGAAATGCAACGTCTGCCACTTTGAGCTGAGACTGCATGGCGGCAACCGTGTCGACATCGAACACTGTGTCACGTGCCACAACCCGAATGCCACGGATGCCGCGCGGCGGCCGGCCGAAGCGCTGCCGCCTGCCAGCATCCACTTCAAGAAGATGATCCACATGATCCACACGGGTGAAGAGCTGGAGCTCAGCGACGGGATCATTTATGGCTTCGGCAATTCGCTCAATGACTTCAGTGAAGTCCGGTTCCCGAGCCCGCGGCAGAACTGCGAAATTTGCCACCTTCCGGGCACCTATGGGCTACCGCTGCCGGATGAGGCATTGCCGACTGTGGTTATGCAGGAAGAGACGCTAATCAGCGAAACGTTGCCGACGCGCTCCGCCTGCATGGCCTGCCATGACACGCTCCTGGCCAACGTGCACGCCATCATAATGTCGGACGTGGAAGCCGAAGTCGAGTCGTGCGCCATCTGCCACGGCCCCGACGCCGACTTTGCGGTCCAGACGGTGCACGCGCTGGCCCCATAGTTTCAACCGTGTCTTGAAAGCAACATAGTACGTATGAGAAGCTGAAACCGAGGGGAGATAGCACCCAGCTATCTCCCCTTGCTTTTGACAGGTAAGCTCCCCGCGGAAAGGATCCCCTTATCCATGGCTGAACCCAACCCAAGAGAAACCGGGGTCATTCGCACCCTGTTTGCACAGAACTGGCTGACGGTTTTCGGGGCAAGTTTGACGACCGCTAGTTTCATCCTGATCGCGGCCCTCGTGGTTGTGGGGGCGCTGGGTGGGGTGGATTCTCCGTATATCGGCATCGTGGCGTTCCTAATCCTGCCGGGCATGTTTGTGGTCGGCCTGATTATCATTCCCGTCGGCGCCCTCTGGCAACGTTGGCGCTTGCGGCAGGCGGCGGGAGCGGCCGAAGCCCTGACCATCGACCTCCGGCGGCGCCATACCCGCCGGGCGCTTGGCCTGCTCTTCTTCCTCACCGCCGCCAATCTCTTCATTATTTCTTCTGTCACCTATCGCGGTGTGCTCTACATGGATTCCGTCGAGTTCTGCGGCAAAGTGTGCCACACCGTCATGGAACCCGAGCACACGGCCTTTCTGAACTCACCGCATGGGCGCGTCCACTGCGTGGAATGTCACATCGGGCCGGGCGCGCCATGGTTTGTCCGCTCAAAACTCTCCGGCGCCCGCCAGGTCTTCGCGGTGATGTTCCACACTTACAGCACCCCGATCCCGACCCCCGTCGAGAACCTTCGGCCTTCGCGCGACACCTGCGAGCAATGCCACTGGCCCCAGAAGTTCTCCGGGGACCGCATGAAGGTGACGAGGGAATTCTCCGAAGATGAAACCAATACGCGCCTGACGACCGCCCTGTTGATGCACATCGGCGGCGGCCACAGCGACACCCACGGCATCCATAGCTGGCACATCGCGCCCGGCAGGGAGACGTATTACCTGCCCACGTCGGAGGACCGCCAGACGCTCTCCCTGGTGCGCGTAAAGGAACCAGACGGTGTCATCAAGAATTTTGCCACCCCCGATTTTCAGGGTGACCCCGCGACTGTTCCAAACGAACAAATGCGATTGATGGACTGCATCGACTGCCACAACCGTCCCACGCATGTTTATCAATTGCCCGGCGACGCGATGGATGAAGCGATGACAGCCGCTCGCATCGATCCCGCCCTTCCGTCGATCAAGCAGGTCGGCGTGGAAGCACTGCAGGCGGCGGCCGAAGCGCCCACCCAGGAAGCTGGCATCGAACAAATCGCCCAGCGCATTAAGCAGTACTATCAGGAGAACCACAGCGACGCGCTCACCGCGCAGAGCGGTGCCCTAGACGCGGCGATCAAAGAGATGCAAGCCATCTACCAACGGAACGTGTTCCCGCAAATGAAGGTAACCTGGGGCACTTATCCAAATAACATTGGACACGAGCCGTTTCCCGGTTGTTTCCGCTGCCACGACGAAACCCACGCGACCGCTGATGGCGACACCATTTCCCAGGACTGCACCATCTGTCACGCCGTCCTGGCGTGGCAGGAACCCGAGCCGGAAGTGCTCACAACGTTGGGTATCCAGTAGGCCGGACGAAGGGGTCACCTCTTTGCATCTGCCCTGGATTGCTTGACCTTAAAGCGGTGTCAGAAACGAGATGAAGAAGGCGCGACTACGAGGCGCGCTCATCGCGCGCGAAACCTCCCATGCGGAGAGTGATTTGATGCACGCGGTTGACATTTTTGCCTGGCGGGTGTATATTCTCTTCAGGATGAATGGTGGGGGAGAACGCGTGCGAAGCGTACGTTCATCCACGGGGAGCCATTAATTCGGGGAATTCCGGGGGGAATGCAGCGTGTCCTGATCTTAATTATGCTCAAAGCGATTAACTTACTCGCTATTGCATTTTCACGATATGCCGCACGGGGGAGGACATCAAGCTACGGCTGACTGAGCAAGCAGCAGAAGCCGTCTTCAAGGCCGGCAGACGCCGCTTGTCTTCCAAAGAAAGGTGGGAAATGACGAAGACGGGGTTTCCAACAATACTGGCGGGCATGGCGCTCAGCGCCTCCATCCTGTCTTGCTCGCCGCAGGCGCCGCTGGCCCAGGCGGCCGCACTGTATGAGCGAGATCTTAGCGCCGGTCTTTATGACATCGAGCCGGTGCGCGGCGAACCGAGGCCGTTGCGGCTGCATCGGGATGGAGACGAGTTTGAGTGTTCGATCTGCCACGAGGGGTTCAGCGGTGATCTTGGCGACGCGGCGCTCCAGGGGGAACACAAGGATCTGCAATTCAATCATGGGCTCAACCTGCTCTGCCTGAATTGCCACCACCCCACGAACAGCATGGCTTACGTGTACCACGACGGCAGCGAGATCCCGGACGACCAGCCCAACCGCCTCTGCGCGAAATGTCACGGCCCACATTACAGAGAATGGCTGCTCGACATTCATGGACGGGTAAACGAGCGTTGGGACGGCGGTGGGGAACCGAAAAAGCTCAATTGTATCCAGTGCCATAACCCCCACCATCCCCGATTTGAACCGATGGCGCCGGAGCCACCCCCCACCCTTACCCGATTTGACGCGCGACCACCGGGAGGGCCGTTGCAGTGAGTACCCCGCCGAATATTGACCCAGAGCATGAGAAGAACGGTCCCGCACTGCCAGAGGACGCGCCTTCCGGCCGTCGCGGCTTCCTGAAGTCGGCCATGGGCACCATGGCGGGGCTCGCAGTGACTGCCGGGGTGCTCGAGCCGTTGCGGTCGCTGAAAGACGCCCCCAGCCTGGAGGAGTTTCTCCAGCAGCACTATACCAAGCTGACCCCGGATTTGATGGATCAGGTCCTGCGCCGGGTCGAAGCACTCATGGGAGAGGAATACGGCGCCAAGGTCCGCGTCAACGATCCCAAACCCCTGGAGGGGGTGGAATTCGCGTACGCGTTGAACCTCACTCGTTGCAATGGGTCGCGCCGCTGCGTCTACGCCTGTATGAAAGAAAACAACATCCCCCTCGATCAGCCCGAAATGGCCTACATCCGCGTGTTGGAAATGAACATCGACTCACTCGACCTCGAGGAGGGCAATGTCCAATATGAGGCCAGTGCGGTCCCGCGCGAGGGCAAATATTACCTGCCCATTCAATGCCATCAGTGCCGAAAACCACCCTGCACCAAGGTCTGTCCCGTCGAAGCCACCTGGACCGAGCCGGATGGGATTACCGTGATTGACTACAACTGGTGCATTGGGTGCCGTTACTGCATGGCGGCCTGCCCCTACGAGGCGCGCCGATTTAACTGGACAAAACCCTCTTTCGCCGCGGACGAGATTAACCCCGACATGGGTTATCTCAGCAACCGGGTCCGGCCACGGGGCGTGGTGGAGAAATGTCATTTTTGCCTGCACCGTACACGGCTCGGCAAGAATCCCGCCTGCGCGGAAGTGTGCCCCACAGGCTCGCGCATTTTCGGGAACATCCTGGATCCAGAGGGGAAGATCCAGTTCATTCTGAAAAACAAGCGGGTATATATCCTGAAGGCGGAAGCCAAAACGATACCGCGTTTCTACTACTTCTTCGACAACTGACGGAACGACACAGGTGCATTCATGATCCGATCCTATCTTGTGTTTCTGGGACGGGCGTACGTGCTCAGTTTCTCAGGCAGCCGCCTGTTCTACGCCTGGATGGCCGCGCTGACAGTCGTGGCGGCAATCGGCGCTCATGAGTTCTGCCGGCAGTTGGTCCAAGGTTTAGAGATCACCGGAATGACCGACCAGATCTCCTGGGGCGTCTACATCGCCAATTTCACGTTCCTCGTCGGTCTCGCGGCGGCCGCGGTGATGCTGGTCATTCCGGCGTACATCTACCGGAACAAGGAAATCCACGACGTCGTCCTGTTCGGCGAGTTGCTCGCGATCGCCGCCATCATCATGTGTCTGCTCTTTGTGATGGTCGATATTGGCCGGCCTGATCGCTTCTGGCACATGTTCCCCGGGCTCGGGAAATTGAATTTCCCCAGTTCCATGCTCGCTTGGGACGTTGTCGTGCTGTTTGGATACCTGCTGGTCAACCTGCACATCTGCGGTTACCTGCTGTACATGAAATACCTTGGGCGCACCCCCACACTTCTCTTTTACATGCCCTTCGTGCTTATTTCCATCGCCTGGGCGATCAGCATCCACACCGTCACGGCCTTCTTATTTGTCGGCCTGGTCGGGCGGCCTTTCTGGAACACGGCGATCGTGGCGCCGCGTTTCCTGGGTTCGGCCTTCACCGCCGGGCCGGGAATCCTGATCATTGCGTTCCAGATCATTCAGCATTTTTCGGATTATAAGATCAGCGAGAAAGCCATCTATATTCTTCGCAACATTGTGACCGCGTCGCTGCTCATCAACCTCTTTCTACTGGCCTGCGAAACCTTCAAGGAGTTTTACGCCGCCTCCGCCCACAGCAGTTCCGCCCGCTATCTTTTCTTCGGGCTTGAACATCAAGGCCACCATTTTGGCAGCCTCTCGCCTTGGATCTGGACGGCGATCAGCATGGAGTTGGTGGCAGCCGTCATTCTCATTGTCCCGCCTATTGCACGGCGCATGGCCTTCTTGAATATTGCCTGTGTGCTCGCAAACATCGGCATCTGGATCGAAAAAGGTATGGGCATGGTAGTGCCCGGGTTCGTTCCCACGCCCCAGGGCACCGTTGTCGAGTATTTTCCCACCTGGAGTGAAACACTCATCTGTTTTGGCATCTGGGCTTTCGGGCTCCTGATATTCTCATGGATGCTTCACTTGGCCATTCCGATCATGAGTAGGCGATTTAAGGCGGCCTGATCGAAAGAAACCTGGCATCCGCGCAGAGTGCAGCCGGGGGCTGTGATCCGTATACTGGCCTCGCCCACTGGGTACTCATGGCCGGGGTCTTGTGCATGCAGTTCGTTTACCTGCCGCGGGAGTCCACTTTCTTGGTGGAACGCTGGCTTCAGACGGAGCCGGGCGGCGCGCCGGTGTGTCTGGTGCGGGAAGGGCCGGACGAAGCGGCGGCCCTGCGGCTGAAGGACAAGTACCCCGCGGTCCGGCAAGTGCTGTCTTTGGACAACCTGGCCGGCGTGCGAGTGGCATTGGCCCAGGAATCCGGCCGCATTGTGTTGCCAGCGTCTACGGCGTCGGTACCGCTTCGTTATCAGCCCCCGCTACAGCAGCCCGACATTACGCCGTTCTATGGGTTGGTTCGCCGTCTCCACCAGGCTGGATTTAGAGAATTCACCCTCTACCAGCTCAGCGGCGTGCGGCAACTGCGTGTGCCGCACCTGCTGGAAGAGTTCCACCACCGCCACGCGGGGAAACGCTGTTTCGTTGTGGGCAATGGGCCCAGTCTTAATGAGATTGACATGGGCAGATTGAAAGAGGAGATCACACTGGGCGCGAACCGGTGTTTTCTTGGATATGGCGCCTGGGGCTTTTCCTTTACGTATTGGGGCGTTTACGATCCGCTGCAAATCGAGGAATACGCCTTTGAGTATGAGGCGCACGTGCCCAGGGAATCCGTGAAATTCTTCCCGTTCGCCTATTTGCCTTACCTCCGGGTGGAGAACGCTTGTCCAGTCAATATTCAATGGCCGAAACAGCACTGGCGCGAGTTCTCGAATGAACCGGGCCACATCTACCGTGGATATTCGGTCATTTACATGCTGCTGCAAATCGCGGCGGTGATGGGGTGCAATCCCATCATTCTCGTGGGACTCGATCACCGCTACCATGTTCACAAACGTTATTGGCCGACGCGTATGCTGCGCACATGCGGCCGTTGGCTCGAGCAGTATCATGGCGAGCGGCCCTGGTACCGCGCCGGAAAGGCGGCCGCAGACGCCTGGTTTCGCGAAACGCAACACGACGGACCGCCTGAGCATCGCCTCTGGCAGGCCAATGACGCGCAGGGGCCCACCCATTTTGACGCCCGTTACACCTCGGAGCGCAAGCGGTTCCTGATGCCGCGCCCTCAGGACGCCGAGCGTGATTATGAGTGCGCACTGGAATGGGCGCGCGCGTCCGGGGTGGAAATCCTCAATGCCACGCCAGGCACGGCGCTCGAGGTCTTTCCGAAGGTAAGCTTTGATTCTTTGTTCTAAAGATTCGTTCTGACCAGTCTGACCAGTCGGACAGGTCAGACAGGTCCGGGCATTCTTACTTTCCCGTGGCGGGCGTGGAAAAACGGGGGATCAACCGGTATAGTGCGAACAAGTTCAACCTGCAATTCGAGGGAACAGATCATGAAGGGGATATGCATTACCATGACAACCGCTATCTTGTGTGTCACCACCGCGGGATTCGCGCAGGAACGGCAGATTACCTCCTCGCCCAGGGCCCACAATCTGGACAACAACGACAACTTTTCGCCGGACGGACGGTTCCTGGTATACGACACCCGTGAAACCGTGGGGCCGGGCATCGAGAACGGTCAGTCCATCGAAAAGGTGGAGATTGAGACGGGTAAGGAGACCGTCCTATACAGACCCAAGGCAATCGTCTCTGGAGATCGCCCAGCGCCGGGTGTTGCAGCCGTGAGTTGGTCGCCAGTGGCGGATGAAGTCGCCTTCATTCATGGCCCGCTGGTCGAAGAGTTGGACTGGCGTGGCCCCTATGGCAAGCCGAACCGCGATGGCGCCTCCGTGCCTGGCGATGGCTCGGGCACCTTGCGCTGGCTCGACAAGCGTGACATCGCCACGGGCCGCGATACCACGCCCGGCGCCCACCGCGGCGGTACCCACCGCCACGAATACACGCTCGACGGCAAACGCATCGGCTTCACATATGACGACTTCCTGCTGCCGCAGTACGAGCGCACCGTCGGCTATATGGTCCCCCACCCCAAAGCCCCTGCGCCTGCGTCGCATTATTTTGCGCTGCTCGTGCCCGTCGTTCCGGCGGGTACGGCAAAACCCGGCGAAATCGAGCGGGCGTGGGGCGACTCGTGGATTGGACGCGAAGGCAAGATGCGAGCATTCATCGGAAAGGTGCGCAATGACGACGGCAAGACCTATGAGCAGTCATTGTTTGTGATTGATATCCCGGACGAAGTGGATATCACTACAGCCGATGCTGGCTCCGCGACGCGCTACCCCTCGCCGCCTAAGGGCATTCAAATTCGCCGGCTGACGCACACCGCGGCGGACGGGACCGTGCGGGGAACCGTGGAAGGGGACCGGATCGCCTACTATGCGATGGCCCAAGACGGGACGAAACAGATTTTTGTCATCGCCTCGGATGGTTCAGATCAGAATCCGGACAAGGCCCCTGTCCAATTGACGCACCTGCCCAAGGGAGTTGACGGGGGCCTTCGTTGGCACCCCAATAGCAACACCGTCTTTTGTGTCAGCGAGGGCGCCGTCGTGGCCACCTGCGCAAAGCCCGGTGATCCCCGTTTTGGAAAACCTGTCTTTCTCACGCCGCGCGGCGGTGAAAACGCTGAATTCGGCCCGCCCATAGATATTGTGGTTTCTCCAGACGGGACCCTGTTGGCCTACACGCGCGTAGTGCCCACCAAGAACGAAGCAGGCAAGATTGTGAAGAATTACGCCGGGAAGGACTTCCCCCAGATCTTTGTTCTGCCATTCGCCGACGCGGACGGCGACGGCATCGCAGACGAATAAGCGAACGCCGCATCCTCTCCATCGGCATGCTCTCCATGTGGTCACCACGACCACCACAGGACAGCCAAGGCGAGGGCAAGGAGCAGGACCCAGAGTAATCGGTGCTGCCGGCGCCAGCGCGCGGCGATGGGTGCGTCCAGAGCACGGCTGAAGGAATGCTCCCCGTAAACACTGCCGGCAGCGGTCCAGCACAAGAGTTCTATGACAATCACAGCCACGTATTGCATTGCGTTATGGAATACCCCCCGGAGCGTAAAACATTCTCAATCACGGGTGCGGATTTTCTTCCTCCAGGCGCATGACAAATGGCCCCGGCAATACTATAATGACGCTGCAATGTTGGCCGTCATCGCGAAAGAGCAGGGCGCACTGTGGTTGAAACTTGTCTGGCTGCGCGAGAACTAGGGAAGTACCGCCTGATAAAAGAAATTGGCCGAGGGGGAATGGGTGTCGTGTATCTCAGCGAGGATGTGCGGCTGGGACGGCGCGTGGCGCTCAAGGTCCTCTATGCTTTCCTCCACGGCGGCACTGATTTTCACGCCGTCCTGGCGCGGGAGGCGCGTGTGCTCGCCTCGCTCGAACATCCCAACATCGTGCGGGTACACAGCCTTGAAGAACTTGAAGGACACTTCGCTATCGACATGGAGTTCGTCGATGGCCCCTCCGTGAACTCCCTGGTGCGGGGAGGCGGCATCGAAGTGGGCCAGGCGGTGCGCATCGTGCATGATGCGCTGCAGGGCCTGGCCTTGTGCCACGAACGAGGGCTGATTCACCGCGATGTCAAGCCGAGCAATATTCTGCTGAAAAGCTCCGGCAGTGCTTTGCTCAGCGATTTCGGCCTGGCCACGTCCTACCTCGAAAGCTTGGAGCGCGTGGTCGAGACCACCGCCACGGCCAATATTCTGTTTGGCACACCCCGTTATGTTCCCCCGGAAGCCTGGGATGGACAAGAGGCGGCATGCTCCTGGGACGTCTACGCCATGGGCCAGGTGCTGTATGAGTTGCTGGCGGGCCGCCCCATGATCGAGGGTGAGAGCGCTCTGGCGGTGGCAAAAGAACTGCTGCAGCCCAAGCACAAGAACCTGATCGAGTTGGGCGTTCCCGTTTCGGCTGAGTTGGCGGCGGTCGTCGAGCGGATGACCGCGCTCGACCCGGCCCAGCGCCTGGAAGACGCCGTCGCATGCGTGCATGAACTGCGAGCGGCGCCCGAATTCAAAGAGATGCGCGACCAACCCACGCTGTCCACCCCGCTTCGTATCCGCCGAATAAAGCGCCGAAAACCCCCGGACAAGCGGATGCTTCCGGTATTCCTGGCACTGCTGGTGGCCATGGGATTCGGTGGACTCTGGTACGTCCAAGCCAATCGCCCCGGCGGGACGCCTCCACAGACCATTCAACCGCTCGAAGCCACCGTGATCTCCATGGACTCATTATTGCAGGACTCGACTCCCACGTCAGACCAACTGTTGCGAAGCAGCCGCAATCCAAACGGGCAGGGGCGGGTCCTGGAGGCGTCTGTCATCGACGCCCAGCAGGTCCGGAGACTTGAATGCCTGATAGAACCTGGCGCCCAGGGTCAATACCGGGTATTCGCATTCAATGAGCGCTCCATCTGGATGATGCACGGCAGTGAGGAGGGCGGCGGTGTTATACGGCTGTCCGGGGGTTGGGCAGAGTATGACACCGAGGAAGGCGGGGCCGTCGCCCATGGTGTTCTGGCGGGTACTGGGGACCACGATGAGGCCAGCGCACAGATGACGGCGGCGCTGGTGCTCCATAATCTCACCGAGAACAGCCAGTCCTCTGTTTCGTTCCATACACAGCCTTCCACCCGCGCACAAACCGACACACAGTTCTTCTACCGGCTGGAGGAGGCACAAGCCGCGGTGCCTCTGTTGTATCGGGAAGTGCTCCCGCGCAACTTGGCCTGGGCGGTCGAAATGGAAGCGGCGCTGCCGCTCCTCCCCGGCGGCCGGTTGGGCCTGACGCGGATTACCGAGACGAGCGGCGGCCGCCATGAAATGGATGGACGGCTCCTGGAAGACTTCTGGAAATCAGCGAAGCCCACGCCAGAAACGGCCACGCCGCTTCATTGGCCACACTCAATGAGTGGAACAATTCAAGCGGTGATTCTGGCGGACACGCTTCTGATCGGCGGGCAGTTCCCCCGGGCCTCCGTTGCCATGCCGGTCATGTCGCTGATGTTTGGTCCGTACCTTGACCCGCCCCTTCGCGAAACGGCGGCCTACCGCCTGACTTGGGGAGTGGAGGGCAATCTTCTGGGTGAATTCAGCCGCGGGGAGGAACGCGTGCCCTGGGTTGCTGACTGGCAAGCCCAGTTGGCCGAAGAGGGGGAGTCATGGTCCTTCGAGATTGCGATGCCGCTGCCTCAGTTCGGTATCCTGTCTGCCATGGACGGTACTATCTCTCCCATGCGCCTGAACCTGCAGGTCAGCGACGCGGCCCAGAAGGGTGGTCAGCCGCTCATAGGATGGGGGTTTCCCATTCTGGAAGAGGTGGAGCATGGCTTACTCTTGGTTCCATAGTTGGTGGGCCCTACTTCCTGGCGCCGCCATCACTGTCTTGTCAACAGCCGGCGCACAGACCGCATCCCTGAATGAACTGCCCCCTTCTTCAGAACCCTCAGATCTCGTTGTGCTTGAGGATTATGTTTTCTTTTCAGCCGACGACGGTATTCACGGCAGGGAGCTCTGGTGGTATTCCCAGCGTGATCGCTCGGTGAAACTGGCGATGGACATCGTGCCCGGACCGGGGAGCAGCGACCCCCAAGACCTGTATGCCGCGTTCGGCCGCGTATCATTTTCGGCCTGGACACCCCAAGCCGGCCGGGAACTCTGGGCGGCCTCTTTCCCCGGCGGACGGATGGAAGTACGGCTGTTACAGGATTTTGAACTCGGCCCCTTCGACAGCAATCCGGCGCCCTTCGCGGCCCTGGCGGAATATGTCTTATGCTACGCAACAACCATTAAGTATGGACGCGAGCCCTGGGTGTGCGGTGGGGCGGCAGGCGCGGTAAAGCTATTGAAGGACATTTATCCCGGCCCTTTGTCTTCAAATGCCATGGGGCATGTCACCACCATAGCGGGCGGCCAGGTACTCTTTATCGCTATCTCGGACGGTGACCGCGGCATTACGCTCTGGGCCACCGATGGCACGGCAGGGGGCACGCGCGAACTTTATGACATCGACAATGTTGCCTTCAGTTTCTTCTCCTTCAGGGGAGGATACGTCATGTCGCAGCCCAATGCGGAATTCGGTCAGGAACTCTGGATTGCACCTGATCCACTTACCCCGCCCAAGCTGCTGAAAGACATCCAGCCCGGTCCGGCATCGTCGAATCCTTCGGCGTTTTATGTGTGGCGAAACAGGTTATTCTTTCGCGCGACCCTTCCCGACTCCGGGGAGGAGTTATGGGTTTCGGATGGCACTCCGCCGGGCACCTCTCTCCTGAAAGACATTAGCCCGGGACCGGCGTCTACGGACATTTATGGCTATGTTTCCACCGAGTCCTGGTTGTACTTCAACGCCAAGGACAGCCGCACCGGAATCGAATTGTACCGGACAAACGGAACACCAGAGTCCACGCAACTGGTGAAGGATATTTGGCCCGGGCCGCAATCCGGCAATCCCTATGCCCGCGTGGGCGCGCGGGACTATTACTTCTTCAGCGCCAACGACGGACAGTATGGAGAAGAACTGTGGATGCTGAGCGGCGTTGAAAGCGCGCCAACGATGGTGGCGGACATCTTTCCCGGCCCAACGGGGTCCGAGCCTTACGGGACGGTGTGGGTGGGTGACCACGTCCTGTTTCGTGCGCTCCACCCAACCTATGGCGGGGAACTGTGGGATTTCTGGGTGGGACACGGGCCTCCTCAATTGGCGGCGGACATTAATCAATTCAGGTCCCGTAATCCTTCCTCTTCGCCGCATGGATTGACCGTGGCGGGGAAATTCCTTTTCATGAGCGCCTTCAGCAGCGAAAACGGGACGGAGCTCTGGGTGGTGCGCGGGCCGGGCGATGTCTCGCTCGTTCGTGATATCTGGCCGGGCACGGCGAGTTCCAGCCCCGCGTCGCTCACGGCGGCGAAAGATGGCGTGTATTTCTCGGCGGAAGACCCCAGTTCCGGCATTGAATTGTGGTACAGCGACAGTACGGGCAGCGGCACACAAATGGTGCTCGACATCAATCCCGGTCCTGGATCATCTTCCCCGCACCACCTGACGATGGCCGGGGACGCGCTTTACTTCTCTGCCAATACGGCGGATAAAGGCGAGGAACCTTATCGCCTGTTGCCCGGCGGTGCGCCTACGCTGCTGGCGGACATCGCCGCGGGGCCTGCCTCCTCCGCGCCACAAGAGTTCTCGCGGGTGGGGGACCTCGTGTATTTTGTGGCGGACGACGGGATTCATGGACAGGAGCTGTGGCAGGTGGATGAGGCGGGTACGGTAAAGATGCTCCAGGATATTGCGCCTTTTCCGGAAGTAGGTTCGCGGCCCGCCGAATTGGTAGACTCGGCCCAAGGTCTGGTCTTTTCCGCGGAGGACCTGGAACATGGCCGGGAACTGTGGAACATGGGAACGGAAGCAAAACGGCCGCGAATGCTGGTTGATGTTCGTCATTGAGTGCGGAGGCCCAAGAGTGTGAACGCCGCAGTCCTCCAGATTGAAGCGGTTTCCGGCCCCTTGCGCGGCAACGTCTGGCACTTGAGCGAAGCCCCGCTGGTGTTTGGCCGCAGCGTGGGCTGCCATATACGTTTGTCGGATCCCTTGGCTTCACGTCGCCACTGCGAAGTGTGGCTGGAACACGGCCAGGTATGCCTGCGCGATCTCGGCAGCAGCAATGCCATCTTCGTCAATGGGCGCCCCGTTCGCCTCGCCTCCCTCTCGGAAGGGGATGAATTCTCTCTGGGCGCCTCTGTGTTTCGGGTCGTACCCAGCATTAAAGAGGACCTCCACACAGCCTCCGTTGACCCCTCGCCCACGCACGCGACACTATCGCCGGTGCGAGACGCCTATCTTCGACATCGTCCCGGTAATGAGGCGCTCTCCACCTCGCCGCGAACCATTGAAGAATTGCATGCGCTTTTTACGCTCAGCCGGACTTTCAGCATGGAATCCACGCTCGTGGGACTGTGGGAGTGTTTGAACGAACACTTGCGCCGGCGCTTCAAGCCCGTCCATGTCTGGCTGGCCACCTATCTCCCCATCGAAGATTCCCTGCTGTTGCATCCGTCCACCAATCCGCCCGATGGCGCCAAAGAACCCAGAGACTGGATGAAACAAGCCATCCTCGAGAAGCATGCCGCCCTGTTCCCCCGTTTTACCGGACGTGCTTCAACAAAAGCATTGGAAACCACCATGATTGCGCCGATTTCCTCGGCAACGGACGTGGTCGGTGTCGCGGCACTGCACACGCATTCGCCCCAGGGCGTCTATGATGAAAACGATCTCGAGTACCTGCTTGCCGTCACCAGCACGTTTGCGCCCTTTGTGCGCATGGCGGAGCGCCGCGAACAACTCCAGCGTGACCAGGCCTATCGGAGCGCCCAAGGTGCGCCAACAGCGCGACTCGTGGGCGAATCAAAGCCCCTGGTCGAACTGCGCGAAATCACCCGGCGCGCCGCCCAGTCGCGGTTGCCGGTCTTGCTCGAGGGTGAATCCGGCACGGGTAAGGAACTGATTGCCCGCATGATCCACGACCTGAGCGCGCGCGCGGCCCAACCCTACGTCGCCCTCAACTGCGCCGCCATCCCCTCGGAACTCTTCGAGTCCGAGATGTTCGGACACGAGCGCGGCGCCTTCACCGGGGCGCATGCCCGCCGTATTGGCCGGTTCGAAGAGGCGCACAGCGGCACATTGTTTCTGGATGAGATTGCCGACTGCTCCAGAGAGAACCAGGCCCGGATGCTGCGCGTCTTGGAAACTGGCCGTTTCCGGCGGGTCGGGGGCCGCGAAGAAGTCGCCGTGGACACCCGCATCGTCTGCGCGAGCAACAAGGACCTCCTGAACGAGGTTAACTCGGGCAACTTTCGCCAGGATCTCTATTACCGGCTGAATGGTTTTGTCGTGAAACTACCGCCACTGCGTGAACTGACCGGAGACATACCCCGGCTGGCCAATCATTTCCTCGCGGAAGCGTGCCAGTGCTTGCCCAAAGGCGTCACGGGCATTTCCGAGGAGGCCATGCAATTGCTCCAATCGTGGCACTGGCCTGGAAACGGGCGTGAATTGCGGGCCACAATCGAGCGCGCGGTACTTATTGCAAAGGACCCCCTCATTGCACCCTGCGATATTGCCATACCTGGGTTGACGGCGCCCCTGCCCGGATCAGGCTATCTGCGTGCTCCCGCGGTGGACCCGGCTGGGACCGTACCGACGCTGCAGGAAGTCGAGCGCCAACACATCCAATACGCACTCGAACGCTGCGAGGGCAAAGTGCGCGCGGCCGCGCGCCTGTTGGGCATTTCGCATGTAACGCTCTACGCCCGAATCAAAGAGTATGGACTTCAGGGCGAAAAATCAGGGACCGAAAGCGGCGTCGAGGCATAAAGAAGGCGGCCGCCGGAACTGTCCACCGGCGGCCGCCCGCGACAGTATTTCAAGCTATTGCTATTCGTTCCTCTTCTCGGCGCCTTTCGGTTTGCTTTCTGGCGCTGCCGCCGGCGCCTCGGCTTCGCTCGAGGCCGCGCCCCACACCGCGTTCACCTGCTTGGCAGGGTCTTTGGCCACGGTCTTCTCGCAACTCGCGCAGCACAGCTTCACCAGTTTGTTGCCAATGACGATATTCACCGGTTCGCCCATCTTGCCCAGTTCCTCCCCGGAAACCGGGCAGGTTTTCGACGGGTAGGCGGCGCTTTCCTTTTCGACAATCGCCGCCGCGTGTTTCTCGAGGAACTCCGCTTCGCTTGCCTCGACTTTCTTCTGGCAATTGCCGCAGCAGGTCTTCACCAGCCGGTTCCCGATCACAAACGAGGCCGGGCTGGCGCCTAGATCCTTGCCAGAATTGATGCACGTGGTCAGCGGGTAATCCTTAGATTGTGCATCGATGATCGCCTGGTCCAGCTTTGCAAGTGAGGCGGCCTGATCTTTTTCAAAATTGGCCGGGCATCCATCGCAGCAAAAGCGTACTTCGCGCCCGTCGTAGACTTTCACGACTGCCTCGCCCATGCTGCCGAGCTTCTTGCCTGACACGGGACACGTATCCAGCGGATACATGTCCGCCTTCTCGGTGGCCGCCAGTGCCGGCGCGCCCACCACCATCATCAGCGCAGCACCCGCGACTATTCGTTTCATCCATTCCCGCAGCATTGACATACTCGTGTCCTCCTGGTTATGTTGCCTTAGTTTCCGAACACCACTGACCACGCCGGAGCCCACGCCCGCTCCCTGGGTGCGCGCACAAGACCGGCGCACCGGGAACATTCGCTCCGGAACAGAAGTCCTCATGATAGCACAAGACAAACTTTTGCACTTTATATTCAGTTTCTTCCTGGCCCTGGTGGAGCCTGCGTGGGCCGTTATGGCCGGGTTGGGCAAGGAACTCCTGGATCTGGCCGGTCCAGGCGTCGCCGAATTTGGAGACCTCGCCGCGGACCTCCTCGGTATTCTCGCGGGCATCCTGGTGGGACAGCTTTGAGGCGCCTCCGCTTTTGTTCTTCTGATCCATCATGTCCATTCACCATAGCGGGGAAATCTCATCCATGTATTTCCCAGATTTGCTCAAGCATCCCC
>JACPGD010000130.1 GCA_016182645.1 Candidatus Hydrogenedentota bacterium
GCGCCTACCGCATTGCCTGGGAGAACTTCTTGAGTGAAGGGGTTAACCGCGTCATTCTTGCCACTGACGGCGACTTCAACGTTGGCGTGACCGACCGCGATAGGCTTGTGCGGATTATCGAGGAGGGGGCGCAAGGCGCCCCGACATTAATGAACGGGGTGCGTATCCCGACAAACGGAGCCGGGGTCTCGTTGACAACGCTCGGCTTCGGCATGGGCAACCTGAAAGACGCCACGCTGGAACAACTCGCCGACAAGGGCAACGGCAACTACGCCTATATCGACAACTTCGCCGAGGCGCGCAAAGTGCTGGTCGAAGAACTGACGGGGACGCTCGTGACTGTCGCGAAAGATGTGAAGGTCCAGGTCGAATTCAATCCGGCGCAAGTCCAGGCGTACCGGCTGCTCGGCTATGAGAACCGCATGATGGCCGCCCATGACTTTAACGATGACCGCAAGGACGCCGGCGAAATCGGCGCGGGCCACACCGTCACCGCCCTCTACGAGATCGTTCCCCTCGGCGCGCCGGTCCAGCCTGGCGTCGATCCCCTGCGCTACCAGGAAAAACCGGCCCCGCCCGCGCCCGCACAATTGGGTGAACCAGGCGGCGCTCCCGGCACTGCTGCTCCGGGCACTCCGGTGCAGGAAGGCTTCCTGCCGCCGACGCCGCAGACCAACGAACTCATGCTCGTCAAACTCCGCTACAAGCAGCCCGACGCCGACAACGGCATCCGCTTCGAGCAGCCCGCCCCCGTGCAGCACATTGCCATCGAAGAAACCAGTCCGGACTTTCGCTTCGCCGCCGCCGTCGCCGCCTTCGGCCTTACCTTGCGCCATTCCCAATACGCCGGTGCCGCCGACCTCAGTATGGCCCAAGACCTAGCCGGGTCAGCACTCAATGCCACCGCCACGCTCAGTCCCGAGAACCGCCAGGAACGTCAAGCATTCTCCGACCTTGTCGTTTCTGCGAAGACCTTGTCTGGTTCCCATGCAGATGATCCTGGCGATATCGAGATCCTGGACATCCAGCAATTGAACGACGTCGTGCGCGTCTACCTTCGCGTTGGTTCCTCGAAGAAATGGTACCGTGAAGGCGAGATGTGCGGTAGGTTTCACATATTCCAGATAGACCCGGAAAGACGAAATGTAGTCATCAGACACGAAGGGCAGTCCGGCTTGGAGCAGAGAGTACTCACAATGCAATAGCTCTTTCTTGAGTTCTTTGTGTTCTATGTGCTCTTTGTGGCAAGAGAAAAGAAGAATTATTCGCCACATAGAGCACAGAGAACACAAAGAGCGGAATGACTTCTTGAATGGAGTCGTGTCCATCTGCCATAATTCGTTTCGTTCTAACTGAAAATGCACTGCGTGTCGTAGACCGTCGGCGGCCTTCGGGCCTTAAAACTCGCCTGCTGAGACCGTGGTACGTGACAACAAGTTTATGTAGAACTTTTCTGTCCCGTGCCGTCTCGATACGGCGCGGGCATTTTTATTTTCTCCGGGAAAGGAGGTGAATTCCGTGCCAACACAGGAAAAAGAAGCTTCTGTCGCCGAATTCTTGAAGAACCTGGGCGAGAGCGAAGTTGCGATCGCGACCAAGTATGTCGGCATCAATGTGGCCCAAGTCACCGAATTGCGGCGCCGCCTGCGCGAGGCCAATGTCGAGTACAAGGTGTTCAAGAACACCCTGTCGCGCATTGCCCTGCGCGAGGCCGGCGTCGAAAAGGCCGCCGACTGCATGCAAGGCCCCACCGCGTGGGCGTTCTGCAAGGACCCCGTGACCCCCGCCAAAATCCTGAAGCAATTCGGGACCGAGGTGAAGTTCGTCACCATGGCCGGCGGCGTCCTCAGCGGACGCGCCGTGACCGGGCCGCAACTCGAAGCCCTGGCCAGTCTGCCGCCGCGCGATGTGCTCATTGCCCAAGTGGTGGGTACCATCGCCATGCCGTTGCGCAATTGCGTCGGCGTCCTCAACGCGCTGCCGCGCAACCTGGTCAACGTACTCGACCAGATCCGCAAACAGAAAGAAGAAGGAACCGCCCAGGCCGCCTAACGTCCATGGCCGAAATGTAGCGTCCGGTCTCTGTGCCGGACGTGGACACTGAACACTTAACTGAAAACCAAGAATCCCCCTGAAGGAGTCAGAGCAATGTCGGAGAAATTGAACAGCATCATCGACAGCATTAGCGAGCTGTCCGTGCTCGAACTGAGCGAACTGGTCAAGGCGCTCGAAGAGAAATTCGGCGTTACCGCCGCCGCCCCCATGATGATGGGCGCGATGCCCGCGATGGCCGGTGGCGGCGCGGCCGAAGCGGCGGCCGACGAAGGCCCCACCGCTTTCGACGTGATCCTCAAGGAGCATGGCTCCCAGAAGATCGCCGTGATCAAGAAGGTCAAGGAAATCACGGGCCTGGGCCTGAAGGAAGCCAAGGACCTGGTCGACGCGGTACCGAAGGCGGTCAAGGAAAAAGTCCCGCAGGACGAAGCCAACAAGATCAAGGAAGATCTCGAGAGCGCGGGTGCCGTCGTCGAAGTCAAGGGCGCGGCGTAACCTTCGCTGTTTTTGCTGCAATGCCGGCCAGCGCGCATGCGCGTGGCCGGCATTGCTTTTTGATGGGAAGAATGGGAAGAATGGGAAGAATGGGACTGACGGGGACAGTGATGCATGAGTTTGGTCTGGGTGTCCGATTCTCTGTGTGCGTCGCAGTGGCCGGTCTTGGGGTGGTGTTTGCCGGGTGCGGTTTGCCGCCGCGGGACACAACACCCCTGCCCTACCACTTCACACAAGAAGCCTTCAGGCGTGATGTCCAGCGTGAGCATCCGCCGCTCGAGATTCCGCTGAACGAGCGCTGGTACGCCACCGCCGGTGCCCTCGGCATTACGGAAGAAGGGCTGACCTGGACGCGCGGCGCGGACGGCGGTCATCTCGCCATCGACGTTCAGGCCGACGCCGCCTTTTACAACACGCTCGAACTCCGCATGAAGGCAGATACCGGCAGCGTGTGCCGGGTCGCGTGGCTCTCTGAGCATGAACCCGAACTCGCGTTCGAGAAGTGTCCCTCGACCAGCGGCGCGATCTTCTCCGACAACAAATTCCACACCTACATCTTCCGCCTGTCCCGCGAACGCTGGTTCGGCAGCCTGCGCCGATTGATGGTTTCCCCGCTAGAGTTGCCCGGCGCCGTCTCCATCCAGCAGGTGCGGCTCGCCTATCGGCCGCCAGAAGCGCCCCTCCGCGTCACGCTCGGCGGCGTCAGCATGGAGGCGCTCTACGGCACGCAGCCCGCCACGTCGTTTGTCCTCCCGGAAGGCGCGGTACTCGAAGCGTATGCCGGCATGTTGCCCGCCGCCTGGGAAATGTCCGCGAAGGGCGTGGTCGAGTTCCAGGTGCTGGCGCAACGCGGCCAGGAAGCCCCGCTGATGCTATACCGCCGCAAGATGACGCCGGGCGTCGTCGCATTTCACCACAAGTGGCTGCCCATCTACATCGACCTCGGCCAATTCGCCCACCAGCAAATCAGGCTGCATCTCCGCGTGAATCACGCCGGGCTTCCGCAAGGCGACTATGCCTTTTGGGGCGACCCCCGCGTCTTCGTGCCGCGTCCCGCCCCGCCCACGCCCCCCGCGAAAGCGCCGGTGCCCGTCTTCCTCATTTCTTGCGACACGCTCCGCGCCGATCACCTCTCCTGCTACGGCTATGAACGCCAGACTTCGCCGGAACTCGATGCGTTCGCCAAACGCGACGCCGTGCTCTTCGAGAACGCCCTCACCCCCGAGACCTACACCTTGCCTGCCCACATCTCGATGTTTACAGGGCTGCATTCGGAACACCACCGCACCACCCGCTACACGAACCTCGCCGAGGAAGTCACCACGCTGCCCGAGATGCTGCGCGGCGCGGGCTATCTCACCGCCGGGTTCACCGGCCACAACTGGTGGCTGCTGCCCGAGCGCGGCTTCGCCCAGGGCATGGACTACTACGATGTGCCCGCCGAAGCCTTCCGCCACGTCTATCGTACCACCGACCGCGTCCAGGATTGGCTCCAGAACCATCCCTACCCACGGCAATTCTTGTTCTTCCACAACTACGACCTGCACGCGAAACTGAGCGGCGAGTATCAACTCCCCTACGACCCCGGTGATAAGGAATATCGCACCTTCTCCGAAGAGGACGACGGCAAGGGGTTGTTACTGGACGCGCGCACGCGGGGGTTCCACGCCAACGACATGCTGGAGGCCTACAACGATGGCAAGATCACCTTCACGCCGGAAGAGCACGCGTACATTCTCAAGCTATACGACGACTGCATCCGTCTCGTGGACGAAAGCATTGGCGATTTCTTGCGCAGTCTCCAAGTTCATGGCCTCTACGACAACGCGCTGATCATTGTCACCTCGGACCACGGGGAGAGTCACAACGAACATGGCTTCTACGGGCACTTCGATCTCTTTGAGGAAATCGCGCACGTGCCGCTGCTGATCAAGTTTCCGGACAACGCCTTTGCGGGCCAGCGCTACGCCGAACAGGTCACGCTCGAAGACATTATGCCCACCATTCAGGACGTCCTCGACCTGCCAGCCCTCGAATCCAGCGACGGCGTCAGTCTGCTCCAGGCCTTGCATGCCGCCACGCCCGCACCGGCCACCCCCGCCAACGAAGCCACGCCAACCCCGGCGCCGGCGCACCCCTACCTCTTCTTGCGACGCGGCGGCAAAATCGCCGTCCGCACCAACGAATGGAAACTCCACTGGGACGACCCGCGCACCCCCGGGCGCGAAGCGCTCTTCCAACTGACCAGTGATCCACTGGAGATGCAGGACCGGCTCGAAGAGAAGCCGCCCGTTCTTGCCGCGCTCGAGCAGGAACTTGCCAGCTTCTTTGACCAGAAACGCGACGGGTGGCACGTCCAACTGCTCAACGCGCCGCCCACCTGGAGCGGCCACCTCCTCCTCACCAGTACCGCCCCCATTTCCTCCCTGTTCTACATCGATGAGAACAACGTGGCCACCCCCCAGCCCATTGAGCATCCCCAGACGGTGGAAATCAAGGCCGCGGCCCCCTGGCCGCACCTCCTGATCCGCACCACCGAGCCCGGCGCCCAACTCCAGGTCAACCTCAAAAGCGACACCCTCTTTACCCTGGCCGCCGGCCAGCGCGAACCTATCATCCACGTCGACTTCTCCGGCACCCTCGACCCCGCCGCCCCAGATCTCGCCAAGCCCAACCTCGACGCCATCCAGACCGCCCCCATCATCGCCCTCTGGTACGAAACCACCGCCCACGCCGGCACGGCGGCCGCCACCCCCACCGAAGAACAAAAGCAACAACTCCGCGCGCTGGGATACGTGGAATGAATGAGGAATGAGGAATTAGGAATGAGGAATGAGGAAAGGTGGAGGGTGGAGGGTGGAAGAGCTCCTCGCTGTGGCGGGTGTCTCCCGCCCCCGCCACTCGGCTGACCGTAGGTCTCCACTCCTCGCTGTGGCGGGTGTCTCCCGACCCCACCACCCGGCCGACCGAAGGTCTCCACTTTGTTCTCACAGGCTCACCGCTCGTGGCGGAAGCGGAGACCTACGGTCGCGCGGGTGGCACGGTCAGGAGACCGGGCCACAGCAGAGCCTTTCCGCAACAAGAACTATCCAAACGCTTGCTACCGCGAACCCTGCCTATATAAGAGTTGTATACCAGAATCAACCAACGCATCCATAGTCAAGGGATCGCCAATAGCATTCTGGCCATGCCGATAGCATTCGTTTTGTCTCGGCCCGTGGTCATCACACGGGCTGGCATGTTGGCTGCTCAGGAATTCCCATCAGCTTACAATTCCTAGGGAGCGTAACTTCAATGCGGCCATTACCTATTGACAAATCTGTCCATCTATGGAATGATGGCATGGGTGGCGATCAGCAGATCCACCGGGGGTTATCCAAGAGGGCAGGGATTGTCGTATTCAAGAACGGCATGCCTCGGTTAAGACGGGGGAAGAGCGGCCAGGAGGGCAAGGGCAGATGAGTCTCGGAAACAATTGTATTGGCCAACCTTTTCGGAGTTCCAGACGTCACCGACGGCAAGCCGCGACACCACAAGAACGATGGCGGGATCGGTTCAGCACAGGGTGGAGGTGCCTACTGCTCTCGCTGGTGTTTTCCATCACCGCACGCGCGGACCTCGCCGTGACCAATGTTGTCGCCGTTCAGCGAGCAGATGGCACGGGTCTGGTCGATGTTTATTACGACCTCTCCGGTGCGACCGGGCCGGTGATTATTGATATCGCCTTTTCCAGCAACAATGGGAGCACCTGGAACGTGCTCCCCACGACGTCGCTGTTGAGCGGCGACTTCGGGTCTGGAATCACCAACGGTGACAACAAGCACATTGTGTGGGACGCGCCGCGGGATCGCGCGAGTGTCAACTGGCCCAACGCCCGCGCGCGGGTCACCGCGACCCAACTCGACACGGCCGTGACCCTGCAACTTCCAGGGAGCGTGCCGCTGGAAATGGTGCCCATTCCTCCCGGCACATTCACAATGGGCTCGGGTTCGGATCCCGGCTACAGCCAGGCCAACGAAGCGCCGCAGCACACGGTCAATATGGGGTACGAGTTCTATATAGGCAAGTTTGAAGTGACACAGGCGCAATGGACGGCGGTCATGGGAATCAACCCCAGTACGTTTGGTGATCCGCAGAAGCCCGTTGAATCGATCTCTTGGAACGATTGCCAATCCTTCATTGCCGCGCTGAACACCCTTGGTCTCGGTACGTTCCGACTGCCTACCGAGGCAGAGTGGGAGTACGCCTGCCGGGCCGGGAGCACAACGCGCTGGTATTTCGGGAACGACGAGGCACAACTGGTGAATTACGCCTGGTACCTGGCCAACTCGGACAATGAAACCAAAGTCGTCGGCCAGAAGCTGCCCAACGCCTTCGGTTTATTTGACATGCACGGGAACGTATGGGAGTGGACGCAGGACTGGTACCATTCGAACTACGACGGCGCACCAAACGATGGCAGCGTTTGGGAGAGTCCAGAGGGGACGTTCCGGGCGATGCGCAACGGTGCGTTTCGCGACCCTGCCAACGCTTGCCGCTCGGCGTATCGCAACGGCACAATCCCAGACGGCCTCAACAACGACGGCGGCGTGCGGCTGGTGTGGGCGCCGTATCCGGAAACCATCACCCTCCAACTTCCCGGGGGCGTGCCGCTGGAGATGATGCCTATTCAGAGCGGCAGTTTCAGCATGGGCTCGGTCACGGATCCTGGCTACAGTGAGCCAGATGAAGAGCCGCAGCATACTGTCAATATCGCTTACGATTTCTATATTGGGAAGTTCGAGGTGACCCAGGCGCAATGGCAGGCCGTCATGGGCGCCAATCCAAGTAATTTCGCGGGCGCGAATCTTCCGGTCGAAAGAGTCTCTTGGAATGACTGCCAGTCCTTTATCACCGCGCTGAACGCCTTGGGCATCGGCACATTCCGCCTGCCTAGCGAAGCGGAGTGGGAGTACGCTTGCCGCGCTGGGACCACCACGCGCTGGTATTTCGGAGACGACGGGGTACAACTGAGCACCTATGCGTGGGGCATCGCCAATTCGGACAGTCAAACCAAAGCTGTCGGCCAGAAGTTGCCCAATGCCTTTGGTCTGTATGATATGCATGGAAACGTGTGGGAATGGGTCCAGGATTGGTTACACTCCAGTTACGATGGCGCGCCAACTAACGGCAGCGCCTGGGAGATTCCCACGTGGACCCTTCGGGTCGGGCGCGGCGGTTCTTGGAACAACTTTGCGGTCGATTGTCGCTCGGCTAACCGTGGCAATGACGACCCGGACTACCGCGGCAACAACCTCGGCCTGCGGCTGGTGTGGACTTCGAACATCACCCTCCAGCTTCCCGGGGCTGTGCCGCTGGAAATGGCGCGTATCCCCGCAGGCAGCTTCGCGATGGGATCGGTGACGGATCCTGGCTACAGCCAGGCAAATGAAGAGCCGCAACACACTGTCAACATCGGCTACGATTTCTATATTGGCAAGTTTGAGGTGACGCAGGCACAGTGGCAGGCGGTCATGGGATCAAATCCAAGTAATTTCTCGGGTGCGGATCGTCCTGTCGAGAGAGTCTCCTGGGATAACTGTAATTCATTTATTACCGCACTCAACGCTCTCGGTATTGGCACGTTCCGCCTGCCTACGGAGGCAGAATGGGAATATGCCTGCCGGGCGGAGTCA